>CAZRFB010000045.1:0-4436 GCA_964599185.1 uncultured Rhodobacterales bacterium
GCGGCCTCCCTGCGCGCCGTCTCGGACCTGCTGAACCCGAAGAACGCCGCCGATTCGCTGGCGGCGCAATACGCCGATTTCGAAAACGCGCTGAAGAAACTCGCCGACACGCCGGAATCCGCCACCATCCAGGCGAATGTCGCCGACACCGCCCGCGTGGTGACCCGCTCGCTGAACGCCATCACCACCGACGCGCGCCGGGTGCGCGTCGAGGCCGACGCCGACATCGCGCGGCAGGTGGCCGCGGTGAATACGGCGCTCACCAAGATCGAACGGCTGAACAAGGAGATCGCGACCGCCACCGCCACGGGCCGCGACGCGACAGCGCTGATCGACGAACGCGAACGCCAGGTCGAGGTGGTCAACAGCATCGTGCCGATCCGCTCCTCGCCGCAGAGCGACGGCCGCGTGGCGCTGTTCTCGCAGGGCGGCGCGGTCTTGCTGGACGGAACCGCGCAGCAGCTGGGCTTTACCGCCACGCCGGTCATCACCGAGGACATGACGCTCGCCTCCGGGGCGTTGTCCAACGTCACGCTGCGCGGCGAGAACGTCGCGCCGACCGCGCCGACCAGCGCGAGCGCCCTGCGCGGCGGCACGCTGGAGGCCGCGTTCCGCACCCGCGACGAGACCATCCCCGCCTTCACCGCGCAGATGGACGCGGTGGCGCGCGACCTGATCGAGCGGTTCCAGTCGCCTGCGGTGGACCCCACCCTCGCCCCGCCCCCGGCGGTGGATGCGGGGCTGTTCGTCGATGGCGGGCCGGGCGGCCCGGCGTTCGACCTGGTCGCCACGCCCGGCCAGCAGACCGGGCTTGCGGGACGCATCGCGCTCAACGCCGCCGTCGATCCGGCGCAGGGCGGCGCGCTGTTTCGTCTGCGCGACGGCGTCAACGCGGCGGCGCCGGGGCCTGCGGGCGCTTCCGCGATCCCGCTGGCGCTGGTGGACGCCTTCACCGCGCTGCGCCTGCCCAGCCCTCCGCTGACGGGCGACGCCTCCGGCTTCGACGCCCCGCGCGACGCGGCGGGCCTTGTCGCGGGCCTCGCCAGTCTGCGCGAGGGCTTCGCCGCGCAGGCCGAGAACACCGCCGCCGCCAGCCGGGGCGCGGCGGCGACGCTGACCGATGAGGAACTGTCGGTAAGCGCCGTGGACACCGACGCCGAGCTGCGCGACCTGCTCGCCATCGAGAAGGCCTATGCGGCCAACGCCCGCGTGCTTCAGGTGGTCGACAGCCTGATGCAGCAGATACTGGAGATCTAGGCCATGCCCAGCCCGCTCGGCGCCCCCGACATCCTCTCGCAGCGCCGCCTCGGCGCCGCCCAGAACGAGACCAAGACGGCGCTGGAGCGCGCGCGCGCCGAACTGGCCACCGGCGAAAAGGTGGACCGCTTCAAGGCGACCGGCGGCGATCCGGCGCGGCTGACCGCCATCGACCGCTCGCTTGCGATGCTGGACGCGCGCACGCCGATGATCGGGCTGGCGCGCACCCGCGCCGCCGCCACGCAGACCGCGCTCGAAACCGCTCAGACCGCGACCGGCGATCTGGGCGTGAAACTGCTGGCCGACATCCAGATCGGCGACATCAGCTCCGCCGGACTGCACGCGCGCGACGCCGCGACCGCGCTGGCGCAGGTGCTGGGGGCGCTGAACGGCTCGGCGGGCGGGCGCTATCTGTTCTCCGGCGCCGCAGTGGACGCGCCCGCCATGGCCGCCGCCGACGACGTGATCGCCATGGTCGTCGCCGGGCTGAACGCCGACCCCGACGTGACCATCGCGCTTCAGGCGGTGGACGATTTCTTCACGCCGCCCGCCGCGCCCGCCGTCACCACCTACCCCGGCCCGGAGACCTTCGGCGCCGACGTGTTTCTTGGCGACGCGGCGGACGCGCCGCCGGTGGAGCTGACGCCCGGCCAGCGGCTGCCCTACGCCGTGCGCGCCGACGCGCCCGAGATCCGCGAGTTGATCCGGGGGCTGGCGCTGGCGGCGGCGGCGGAACGGTCGAACCTCGCCGCAGACCCCGCCGCGCAGCGGACCGTTCTTGAGGAGGCCGGGCGCAGCCTGATCGCAGCGGGCGACGGCGTGACGCTGCTGCGGTCGCAGCTTGGCGGCGCGGAGACGGCGCTGGAGGCGGCGCAGACCCGCACCGCCGCTGAGCGCGCCACGCTGTCGATCGCGCGCAACGACATGATCGGCAAGGATCTCTACGACGCCGCCTCCGAGATTTCGTCGCTGGAGGGCCGCCTTCAGGCGATCTTCGCCATCACCGCGCGGGCGTCGGAGCTGTCCTTCGTCAACTTTCTTCGATGAGGGGCGCATGAATCGGCGAATCCGTCTGGCCGTGACCGGCCTCGCCGCGCTGGCCGCAGGCGCGCTGATCGCGCTGTCGGCGCTGGCTGACGGCACGCCGGTCACGCAGGAGGGCCGCGCGCGCGAAGTCGCCATGGCCTCGGGCTACGCTCTGCCCGCGCCCGGCGACGCCACCGCGCGGATCAAGGATCTGGTCGAGTTCGAGGGCGTGCGCGGCAACGATCTGGTCGGCTATGGTCTGGTGGTCGGCCTCAACGGCACCGGCGACGGCATCCGCAACGCGCCCTTCACTGAAGAAGCGCTGGCCAACCTGCTGGAGCGCCTCGGCGTCAACGTCTCGGGCGAGCAGTTCCGCCCGCGCAACGTGGCCGCCGTGCTGGTCACCGCCGCCCTGCCGCCCTTCGCGCGCGCGGGCGGGCGGGTGGATGTGACCGTCTCCACCATCGGCGACGCGAAAAGCCTGCTGGGCGGCACGCTGATCATGACGCCGCTCAACGGCGCCGACGGCGAGATCTACGCGGTCGCCCAGGGCGCGGTGATCGCGAGCGGCGTGGCGGCGGGCGGCGTGGCGGATGCGGTGACGCAGGGCGTGCCGACCGTGGGGCTGATCCCGGCGGGCGCGCGCGTGGAGCGCGAGGTGGCGTTCGACTTCGGCACGATGAACAGCATCCGGCTGGCGGTGCGCGACGCCGATTTCACCACCGCCGCGCGCATCGAGGGCGCCATCGCGGAAGTGTTCGGCCGCAACGCGGTGCGGATGCTCGACAGCGGCACGGTGGAGATGGACATCTCGGCGCTGCGCGGCCTGTCGCCTGCGCAGGCGATCGCGCGGATCGAGAACATTCCCGTCGCGCCGTCGCAAAAAGCGCGCGTGGTGGTCGATCACCGCTCCGGCACCATCGTTCTCGGCGCCGACGTGCGCATCAGCCGCATCGCGGTCAGCCAGGGCAACCTGACGCTGCGCGTCACCGAACAGCCGCTGGTCTCGCAGCCCAACCCGTTCAGCCGCGGCGGCGAGACCGTGGTGGTGCCGCGCACCGACGCCGCCATCGTCGAGGAGCCCGGCATCGGCCTCGCCGTGGTGCCCGAGGCGGTGACGCTGGCCGACCTTGTGACCGGCCTGAACGCGCTGGGCGTCGGCCCGCGCGACATGATCGACATCCTCAAGGCGATCAAGGCGGCGGGCGCGCTGCACGCGGAGTTCGTGGTTCAGTAAGCGGCGCGTCGCCCGCCCTCACCCCGGCCCTCTCCCGCACGCGGGAGAGGGCGCGCAAACGGCGCGCCCTGCGCGGCGGGTCAGCGGCGGGATGCTGTGGGCGCTGTCCGGAAGTCGCCGGATGCGAAGGGCGTGGCGTTGCGGGGGCCGGGCGTTTTTCGCACGGCGTCGCCGACCCTCACCCCGACCCTCTCCCGCACGCGGGAGAGGGGGCGATGGCGTCTGTACCCGCGCAAAGGGGCGGCGGGGGCGGTATCGTCACGGGCGGCGCTGACGTCTCCGCCACAGGCGGCGGAGCGCTGCGCGGCGCGCACCCTTCTCCCGCCCGCAGGAAACCGGCCGCTTGCGGCCTGAACCGGCGCGCCTCGCCGCCGCGCAGGCGCAGGCGGCGACGCGGCGCCGCCTCTCCCGCTTGCGGGAGAGGGCCGGGGTGAGGGCGCGGCCGCGCGCGGCCCGGCGCCGTCAGCCGCCCCGCTTTGCGCCGCCGGCGCTCACCCCGCTACTCCTCCTCCTCCACCTCGATCAGCTTGATCTCGCCGGTGCGCGCCAGTTCGCGCACCGCGCGCACCAGATCGCTCTGCGCCGCCTCGCCTTCGCGGTGGCTGACCTCGGCGTGCTGCCTGATCTCGCCCTCCAGCCGCTGGCCGAGGCGCTTGGAGATGTTGTTGAGGATGAAATCGACCACCTTCGGCGCGTTCTTCTCGGCCAGTTTCAGCGCGACGATCATGGTCTTTTCGTCCACGGCCTTCATCAGCACGCCCGCCTCGCGCGGGTCCACCCGCTCGGCGATATCGACGAAGGTGAACATGACCTTCTGCACCTGGCGCGCCAGCTTTGGCCGTTCCTGCTCCAGCTGCTCCAGCAGCCGGACGCGCGCGCTGGAGGAGACGTTGTTCATCATGGCGCCGATCACGTC
>CAZRFB010000046.1:0-15571 GCA_964599185.1 uncultured Rhodobacterales bacterium
GCGAGCACCGTGCCGAACGCCCCAAAATCGATGTCGCGCGGCGCGCCCGGCAGGCTCAGGAGCGCGCTGATCTCCGGGGCGAAATGGACGCGGCCGTTCCAGGCGCCCCAGAACAGCCGGTGCGACCCGGTCCGGTCAGCCTGCAGCGTGACGCCGTCGTCATCCATGATCGCGGCGGCGTAGAAGCCCGAGAGCGCGCGCCCTTCAGCCAAACCGCCGGGGTGGCCCGAAACAAAGGCGGCGCCCACCGGCGTGGCCGACGGCCAGGCTGCGCCATGATGGTGCGCCAGACCGATGCGACCGATCGCAAGACCGCGTGACGCATCGACATGGCGATCGACGCTCTCGGCGGAATTATGGCGCAGCGCCGCTGCGAGAACGTCCAGCGTCGCATTCAGTTCGGCGGGGTCGGCGGGCCGGCGACCGTCGAGGGGCGCTACGCCAAAAATTCCGGGCATGTGACCTCACACTGCGCAAGCTTTCGATGGCGTGAGTTTCCTACGATACAACCGTTGCGCCGTCGATGATAATATGTGGGTTCTTGCGGCGCAAAAGGCGCGGGCGGCCCGTCGCACAGACCACGCCGCATCCCGGCATGAGCGATCTTCGCGGATGCAGTTTCTGCAGGCGGTTGGCGTGACGCGCGCCTTGGCGTAGATGAGAAGAGCGAACAGACCGCACGAGGATCAGCCGCCATGCAGACCGCGCAGCGCCAGAGCGCGACCCTCTCAGCGTCCGGACCCGCCGCAGCGCCACCAACCCATGGCGCCGTCGTCGCCGGTGACGCGCAAGCGGTCGCGCTGCGCGGCGCCGCCGTGGAGGACGCGGTTCGTCCGGGCCGCTTTGGCGGGCTGCGCCGTCGGCTGCGCGACGCGATGGCCGCGGTGAGGGGCCGGGCGCCTTTCCTGATCATCGTCGTGCTGCCGACAGCGCTCGCCGGGATCTATTTCGCCGCGATCGCCGCTGATCGATATGTCGCCGAAGCCCGTTTTGTGGTGCGCGGCGCCGAGCGCGGCCCCGCCTCGGGGATCGGGGCGCTGCTGCAGACCACCGGGATCGCTGCGGCGCCCGACGACGCCTTCATCGTACGCGCCTATATCGAGTCGCGCGACGCGCTCGCCGAACTCGATGAAAGGGTTGACTTCGCCGACATGATGGGGAGCGATGTCGCCGATCCGCTCGCACGCTGGCCCAACCTGCTGGAGGGCGACAGCTTCGAGGCGCTCTATGATTATTACAGCAGGCGCGTTCTGGTGACGCAAGACCTCGCCAGCGGCGTCTCGACGCTGAAGGTGCAGGCTTTCGCGCCTGCGGATGCGCGGCTGATCGCCGCCACGCTGCTTGAGCAAAGCGAGGCCTTCGTCAACCGCATGAACGCACGCGCGCGCACCGACACGCTTGATCTTGCGCGTGGGGAAGTGGCGCTGGCCGAGGAGCGTGTGCGCCTCAATCAGGGCGCTTTCTCGGAGTTCCGGCGGCGCGAGGGGCTGGTGAGTCCGGTCGCCGACAGCGAGGCGCAGATGGATCTGGTTGCGCGGCTGTCGGGCGAGCGCGCCCGGCTGGAGGCCGAAACCCGCAGGCTTGCCGCCAACGCCGCCGCGAGTCCGCAACTGCCGGCCCTGCGCGCGCGCATCGCCGCGCTTGACGGCCAGATCGCGGCGGAGCGCGCGACGCTGGTCGGCCGGTCGGACGCCCTCTCCGACAGCTATGGGGAGTTCGAGTCGCTGCTGCTCGAACAGGAATTCGCCAGCGAGGCGCTGATGACCGCCCGCGCCGCGCTCGAGCAGGCGCGCGCCGACGCACAGCGCAAGCAGCGCTATCTCGAAACGGTCGTTGATCCGCGCGTTCCTGACAAGGCGCGCGAGCCCAGGCGGCTGATGATGGCCCTGAGCGTGGCGGCGACCGCCTTTCTTCTCTACGCCGTGGGCTGGCTGCTGTGGGTCAACGCGCGCGAGCACGTCTCATGACCGCGTCCGGCGCGGCGGCGCGCCGCGCTGCGCGCTCTGGTCCGTCCGCAGCGACGCCTGGCTTTTTGGCCAAGCAGGCGCGCATCTTCGGCGCGTTGATCGTGCGCGAAACCTACACCCGCTTCGGACGCGACAACATCGGCTTTGCGTGGATCATTGTCGAGCCGGTCATGTTCACCCTTGCGGTGATCGTGCTGTGGACCGCCGTGGTGGAGAAGCAGGGCGGCCACGACGTGCCCATCGTGGCGTTCCTGCTGACCGGCTACATGCCGTTGCAGATGTTTCGTCATGGCGTCATGCACTTGCTGCGCTGCATGCAGGTCAACGCAGAGCTGCTCTATCACCGTGACATCTCCGTGCTGATCATGTATCTGGCCCGCCTTTTCACCGAGCTTATTGGCGCTTTTGGCGCATTCGTGATCACAACGACACTTTTTGTATTGTGGGGGCTAGCTGACCCGCCAGTAGATATTCCTTTCATGATTGCCGGTTTTCTGGTGTATATGTTTTTTGTATGTGGCATCGCAATTTTGATTGGCGCGCTCAGTGAGCGCTCGGAGCTGGTCGAGAAGCTGTGGCCGCCGATCGGCTATATCACCGTCCCGCTTTCCGGCACCTTCTACCTGCTGCACTGGCTGCCGCCCGAGGCGCGCGACATCCTGGTCTGGTTTCCCCTGGTCACCGGGATCGAGATGATCCGAGGCGGCTATTTCGGCCCCGACACGCCTGTCTATTATGAGTGGGAGGCGGCGGTGATAACCAGCATGGTTGTGCTGGCGCTGGGGCTGTTCGTGCTGCGCGGGGCGCGCCGACATGTCGAGGCGTCATGATCCGCGCCATCGACATCGTCAAGGACTATCCGGTCAAGGGCGGCGCGCGGCGTGTGCTCGATCATGTCTCCTTCGAGATCGGTCCGGGAGAGCGGCTCGGCGTGCTGGGCCGCAACGGCGCTGGCAAATCGACGCTGGTGCGCATTCTGGGCGGCGTGGAGAAGCCAAGTTCCGGGCGAATCGAGCGCGACATGAGCCTTTCATGGCCTCTGGCGCTGCACGGCGGCTTTCATGGCAGCCTGACGGGTCTGGACAACATCAAGTTCGTCGCCCGTCTCTATGACCGCCCGGTTGACGAAGTGCTGGACTATGTCGCCGATTTCTCTGAGCTGGGGCGGTTCCTGCGCGAGCCGGTCAAGACCTATTCCTCCGGAATGCGGGCGCGGCTGGCTTTCGGCCTTTCACTTGCGATCGATTTCGACTGCTATCTGATCGATGAGGTGATCTTTGTCGGCGATCAGCGCTTTCACGCCAAATGCCGCCATGAACTGTTCGAGAAGCGCGCCGACCGCGCAATCGTGCTGGTGACGCACGACCCCCACATCCTTGGCGCCTATTGCAACGGCGCTTTGGTTCTGCATGGTGGACGTGCAAAGCTGTTTCTTGATATTGGCGTTGCGCTGGAAGTATACGCCGCCCTCTGAGCGCATTGCGTGCACTATTGGAGAGCGCCTGATCATGAACGACGATGCATGGCTGGGCGCAGTTGGTCCTGACCGTCTCGACGCCTTCGTGGCGCGGGTGGACGCTGGCGGCGGACCGGGAGGCCCGGCTTTCGACGCGTTATGCCGCATTTTTCGCTATGTCCCTGTGCAGCAGGTGGATCAGGACCTCGACCCGCTATCCGAGGCCTATGGCGCCCAGATGATCGCTCTCTACCGCGAGATCGCCGGGCGCGATCTCGATCAGAGCACCGGCGAGATGACCGACTTCGAGATCGAGCGCCATGTCGGCGAAGCCAACCCTTACGCGCTGCGCGACGCCAACTTCATTTCGCGCCACGCCCGCGCGGTGCTGACGACGGTGATGGTCGCCAATCTGCCCGGCGCGCCGCGCATCCTGGATCTGGGGTGCGGCTGGGGGTTGAGCACCGAGATGCTCGGCTTCACCGGGGCTGAGGTGACGGCTGTGGACATCAATCCGCGCTTCGTCGAATTGGTCTCGCGCCGCGCCGCCCGGCGGGGCGCGAAGGTGGAGGTCGTTCAGTCGAACTTCGACGATCTCGCGCTTGACGGCCTCTATGATTTCGCGTTGTTCTACGAATGTCTCCATCATGCCGTGAAACCGTGGGAGACGATCGCGCATGTCGCCCGCTTCATGAAGCCCGACGGGCGGATCGCGATCGCGGGCGAGCCGATCGATGAATACTGGTGGCGCAGCTGGGGCCTGCGCCTCGACCCGCTGTCGCTCTATTGCATCCGCAAGTTTGGCTGGTTCGAAAGCGGCTGGAGCGCGGATTTCATCGCGCGCGTCTTCGCCGAGAACGGCTGGACGCTGACGCTGATCCCCGGCATCGGCCTCGATGATGGACCGATCGGCGTCGCCCAGCGCGCCGACATCGCCGTCGGGCGTCCGCTGGCGCTGCCGGCCGCGCGGTTCTTCGAGCCGCCGCAACAGACTGCGGCGCCGGCTCCTGTGGCGCAGGCGCGCCGCCGCAGTCTGTTGCGGCGGCTGTTCTGACGGGCCGGTCAGCGCCGCTTCCGTCAGGGTCACAGCAAGCGTCGCGCCGCCACGTCGGCGTGGAAAGCGGCCAGCCCCGGCGCGACGCGCCCGACAGAGAACGCTTCGGCGCGCCGCCGCCCGCGCGCGGCGTAGTCGGCGCGCAGCGTCGGCCAATCCGGGGCGTCGAATGCCAGGATCGCCGCGCGCAGGGCGGCGATGTCGTAGGGATCAACCAGCATGGCCGCGTCGCCCGCGATCTCGGCGCAGGCGCCGACTGTCGAGCCGATCACCGGCGCGCCGGACAGGAACGCCTCGACGACGGGCAATCCGAACCCCTCATAAAGTGACGGAAACAGCAGTGCGCGGCACTGGCGCATCAGCAAGGCGAGTTCGGAGCGGCTGACATAATCAAGGTGCACGATGCGCGGCGAGCGGGCGATGGCGCGCATCTCGGCGTCGCAGAGCCAGCCGCGCCGACCCGCGATCACCAGCGGCGCCTCGACGCCCGAGGCGTGATGGGCCTCGATGATGCGGCCCACGTTCTTTTTCGGCTCGATGGCGCCGACGAACAGGAAGTATCCCTGCGGCGCGAACAGGGCGCAGGTCGCGCCGTCGGGGCCGCGACGCTCGGCGAAGCGAGTCAGCGCCACAGCGTCTCCGGCGGCGTCCTCGGCGCCGCAGAGGTCGGGCGGCGCAACGGCCTGCGAGGTGTTGACCACCTTGCCCGGCGCGATCGGCAGAAGGTCGAGAATGTCGTCGCGGCTGGCCTCGGATACGGTCGCGATCGCATCGGCGCTGCGGGCGATCTCGCCCAGCAGACGGTGGTGGAAGGGCTTGGAGTCGAGCGTGGCGTAGGGCAGCTTCAGCGGCACAAGATCGTGGATCGTATAGACGTTGGGCGCGTTGATCGCCCGCACCGGCATCGGGAAGGTCCAGTGTGCGACGGCGACGTCCGCAGGGACCGCCACCTCCAGAAATCCCATGCCGTTCCTGAACCGCGACAGCGCCTGCTGAAACAGGCTGCGGTGGTTGAGCAGCGTCGCGCCCTCGGGAAAGCGCGGGTCGCCGGGTGGGCGCAGCACCGCGCCGGTCGCCGTGATCGTGACCGGCGTCACCGGGCGCAGGCCGCGCAGGAAGTCGCCCCACTGGCGCAGGCGTGACCGGCGCGGCGCCTCGGCGGCGTCGAAGAAGGCGGCTTCGCGCAAGGCCGGGTCGGCATGGGCGGGCATGTCGCGGCCGTACAGCACGCAGACCTCATGGCCCTCGCGGCGGATGCAGGCGGCCAGCATGCGGGCGTAGGTCGCCACGCCCGTGCCCTGTTCGAGCGCCAGGTTCATCCCGTCGATCAGAATGCGCACGCGCCTCTCCCAAGGTCGGTTCCGTCGCCCCGGACCTGCGCTGCGGAGCCGGATCCGGGCGCGATCCGGCGCTCCTGTCGCAGCTCCGCGCCGGAGGCGCAAGTCGCAGTCCCGCGCCGCAGGCGCACGTCGCAAACTCGCGCCGGAGGCGCACGTCGCAAACCCGCCTTCCGTCCCGAGAGTCTGCGCGCGCGGCGCGACGCAGGGCCGGGCGCCCCGCCGCACCCCGGACGGCGGCGGCGTTTCGACGGGCAGGGGGGTGAGAGCGCCACAGTCGGCGTCGCATCTGACGGTCGTCTATAGACGCGATTTACTTTTTCTCGCCTTCATTGCATCAAAAGCGTCGTCGTGAAGGCGGCGAAGCGAGCGGGAAGGGCGACGGCATGTCGAGATTCGGCGGCGACGGGAGCGCTGAAGTATTCCTATTTCGTCGCCCCGGCGTGGACTGGAGCAATTCCGAGCGCGCCGAAATCCACGGCGTGCTGCGCTTTCTGATCGAGGCCGGGCAGCCCGCCGAGCTCGACGAGGGCGTTTCGGACGAAGGCGACCCGTGGTGCGCCTTCTGCGACGCCGAGACTGGCGATGTGAAGATCCACGTCGCGCGGATCGACAGCGTCTATGTGGTGCACGCCGCCATGCTGCGAGAGCCGATCACCGGGCGCAGCATCCGGCAATGCGCCGAACGCTTCTTCGACGCCGCCAGCCGCGGCGCGGCGGCCGTGCGCACGGGCGGCCCGAACGTCTATCTGCATCCCGCCTCGTTGATGATGGCGCTGTTCATCGCGATGTTCGTCCAGTCCCGCATCCAGGACGACGCCTATCCCGCCTCGACGTCGAAAGCGCCCGGCGAGCGGCCCGGCGGGACAGCCGACGCCGGGGGCGACGCCGCAACCGACCCAGCGGCCGACGCCGCAGCCGACGCCGGGGCTGACGCGCAGACGGGGACGGAGCCATCCGCCACTGGGTGGATGCGCTCGATCGCCCAGCACGTGGCCGAGCATCTCGAGGCCATGCTGCGCAACCGCAGCGGCGAGGGCGCCGCCCAGGGCGTCGCGCAGACCGCCGCCCATGCCGTGGCGCTGGCGAGCGCAGCGGCGCTTGCGGCGGCTCTGATCGAGACTTATCGCGCGTCGGAGATGCTCGTCCTCGCGGATGTCGATCGCCCGACTGCGGCGCGCGGCGGCGCAGGCGACGGAGACGCGGCGCGCGACGGCGCAGACGCCATCGCGGCCGCGATGGCAGCGACGGCGGCTGCGGCGGCGGCGCAGGCCGTCTCGCGCGACGACGCAGCACAGGATCAGACGAAGGCCGCCGCGGAGGAGAGCGCCGATCCGGACAGCCCGGCGAGCGGAGGCGGCGCCGACATCCGCGCCGTCGCCGGGGCGGCGCGCATGGCGGCGGCGGCGGATGACGCCGCGCCGGATGCGGGGGCGTATTTCGCCCTTCCGGGCGCGCTCGAACCCGGCGCCCCTCACGCACTGGTCGAGACTGCATCCGCGCCGGCGACGCCCGCCGCGCCCGGCGGCGCCTCCGATGACGCGGCGCGAACGCTCGCCGAAGGCGGCGTCGAGACCATCGCGACGCTGGTCGCGTCGGGGCTGAAGCCCGAGCGCTTGTCCGACGCCTGGGCGGCGCTCGATTTCCTGCTCGCCGCCCGACCGTTCGCTCCGTCCCCCGAGGTCTCCGCCGCGCCCGGCGCCGAGGCCGCCGCCGAGTTCGGGGCCGAGTTCGGGGCCGAGTTCGAAGCCGAGTCCGGGGTCGAGTCCTCCGCCGCAAGCGCCGATGCGGCGAGCGGCGTCGCCGGCGACATGCTCGGCGAAGCGGTCGCATTCATCCCCGTCCCGGCCCGTTTCGAGACGGAAACGACGACAACGGCGACGCCTCTCCTCCAGGAGGCTGTTCCGCCCGCTCCGCCCTCTCTCGATTTCGGATCGTTGGAGTCCGCCCCCCCCTTCCCCGACGACGCGAAGGTGGACGCCGACGCCAAGTCTCTCTCCTTCATCGCCCTGTTCATGGCGCGCGTGGATGCGTTCGAGCTGCGCGCCTCGGGCGACGATCTGCACCTTATCGACACGGATCTGGTCCTGGGCGTCGAGCGCGGGCCTCAATTCACCCGCTCGGTCGATTTCGACGACGGCAGCGTGGTCGTGCTGAGCGGCTTCTTCGCCGATTTCGGCTGGGGCGTCGATCTGTCCGAATTCATCTGAGCGCGGCGCCCCGCCAGCCGATGCGCGCCAGCCGATCCGGGTCAGTCGAACCGCGGGTTGCGCCATCCCTGCAGGCCGTCGGCGCACATCCGCGCGCCCGCATCGCGCAGCACATGCAGCGCCGGGCGCTCGACTTCGAGCATCCAGCCCGCCGCCTCGAAGGCCCGCCACAGCACGCCCTCGATGCCGCGCGAATGCGCGCCGACGCAGACATGGGCCACCCGCGCGGTCAGCAGCTCCATCGTCTGGGTCAGCAGCGCCTCCTCGCCGCCCTGGATGTCGACATGCAGCAGGTCGAGCCGCTCGAGATCGCCGATCACCGTCTCGAGCGCGATAATCGGCAGCGCCTCGGCGGCGCCGCTTCGCTCGGCGGCGCGCTGTTCGGCCTCGGAAGCGCCGAAGACCGGCGCCAGCCCCCAATGCGTCCCCGCCTGCGTCTGGCGCGGAAACAGCGCGACGCCGCCCTGCGCGGCGGCCACGCCGCGATGCAGACGGAAATCGCCTTCGGCGAAGCCGTTCTCGGTCATGCAGCGCTGCGCGAAGGCGATGTGGCCCGCATCCGCCTCGACGCCGATCAGCCGCACCTGCTTGCCGGCGCGGCGGGCGGCGACGCCGGTGATGGCCATCCAGCATCCCCAGCCACAGCCGAGCTCGGCCATTGCGAAGCTGTCGCGCGCGCGCTCCACTGCGCGCAGGGCCGCAGCGAATTCCGCGAAATCGGCGTGCCAGTTCTCGGGGATCGGCGGCCCCTCGACTGTTTCTTCGCGGCCTCCGAGAAGGTCGGGCAGATAGGCTGGGTCGACGATCACGCCGAACGCGTTGACCAGACGCCCGGCCACCGGCTGCGGATCGGGCGCGAGGTGACGATGCAGCAGCGCGACGGGATCGAAGCTGACAGCCGGACGCCCGAACGGATTTGCGCCGTCGAGCGAGTAGGGCGCCGCGTCGAGCCGCGCCTGCCGCTCCAGATATTCGGGCGAGTTGCGCAGCGCGGCGCGCAGTTCCGCCTCGGTCGTGAGAGCGGCGCGCCAATGCGCGTACACGCCAGGTTCTTCGGGCGCGCGGTCGAGCAGATCGCGATAGGCGCGGTCGATGGCGGCGTCGTTCATGCGCAGCGCCGCCGCCGCGCCGGCGTCGCGCGGATGGCCGCAAGGCCCGGACTGGTCAGGCGCATCGCGGTGCGATGCGAGAAGCCCGGAGCCAGCGTCGCAGCCTTCTTCGCCCTCGCCATCGACGTCATCTCGGCCCAGTTCGTCCGCACGGCCCGGCGTCGGCCCGGCATTGGCCCGGCGTTCCGGAGCGCACGGTTCTAGTCCCGCGGGAATCGGTTGTCCACCAGTCGCCGCGACCCTGCGCCGGCGGCTAGAAGCGCCGCGGGTCGGGCGGATGGGTGCGAAGCGCGGCTGGCGGATCCTGAAGATCGCCGGCCGATGGACGTCGCCGCGGCGCATGGCTATGGTCCCGCCATGTCGACGATTGTCGACACGCTCAACTCAGGGGAGCGCGGCTTCCTTTCCGGCTTCGAGGCCGAGGCGTTCGCCGCGAGAATCGCATGATCCATCTCGTCGTCGGCGCGCCCGGCCCCTTCACCGACTGGTGCGCCAGGATGGCCGCAGCGCTGCTGCGCCGCGCCGGCGGCGATGCGGAAGTGGCCGGCGCCTCGCGGCTCGAGGAAATCGGCTGGATCGCCCTGACGGGCGCGGCGCGCGACACGGTCTGCTATGCCATCGCCATCGACGACGCGCTGGCCCATGCGCTCGACGCCGCCGCGCGCGGGCCGATCCTCGCCGTGATGGACCCGCGCGCGGCGATGCTGCTCTGCCTCGATCAGCCCGGCCTGTCGACGATCGAGGCGTTCCGCGCCGTGTTGACCTCGGCGGTGGCGATGGGGCGGGCGGCGGCGCATGCCGGGGCGCTGCCGCTCTCGCCGCAGGCCTGCGCGGCGGATCCGGCGGGCGCGGTCGCCGCGCTCGCCGCCCGTCTCGGCATCGATCCGGGGCCCGACGGAGCGGCGGCCGAGCGCGCGCGCCTGCAGCCGCTGCTCGAGGCGGCCGCCGCCGCTGCGCCCGACGCCGCCGCGCTCGAGGCTGCGATCGCCGCGCATGCCGGCGACGCGCGCCTCGCGCGCGCCATGACGGCGGCGCTCGGCGATTACGCGGCCGTCGCCGCCGGGGCGCCTTGCGCCGAGATCGGCTTGCACCCCGATCTGTTCCAGACCGGCGTCGCGCCGCACGACCCCTTGCGCGGTCCGGTGGACGTCACCGGAGCGGCGCGGTTCCTGTTCATCGGCGGCTATGCGCCGCTGCCTGTCGGGGAGTGGGAGGCCGAGGCGCTGATCGACGTCTCGGAGACGGCGACGGAAGGCATGTACGCTGTCGATGTGGTGATCCACCGGCAAGGTCAGGCGACAGTCCTCGCCCAGAAGACACTCACCCTCGCAGCGCCGGGCCTGCACCGCGTGGCGCTCGCCTTCCGCCTGCATTCGATCGGCGCGCTGGTCGAGACGCGGCTGCGCAGCGAGCGCGCGATGTTCGACGGCGTCGTCGCTCTGGTCGACATGCGCTATCGCCGCCGCGCGGCAGGCGCGCCGACCCGGACCTGACGCCGTCGCGCTCAGGCGCCGATCATTCCGGTGCGACGCGCGCGCGCCAATGGTCGAGCAGATCGGCCAGCGTCGTCTCCCAGCCGATCTGCGGGCGCCAGCCGAGCATGGCGCGCGCGCGCGCGGCGTCGCCGGCGCTGCGCGGCGTGTCGCTGGGGCGCATGCGCGCCGGGTCGGTCTCGACGTCGATGGCGACGCGCGACAGGGCGCGCAATGCGTCGAACAGCGACCGGATGCTGCGGGGCGCGCCGCTTGCGAGATTGAAAATGGCCCCGTGCGGGATCGGGCGCAGGCCGAGCAGCGCGATCAGATAGGCCTCGACCACGTCGCGCACGTCGAGGAAGTCGCGTTCGGCGTCGAGATTTCCGACGCGGATCGTCGGCGGCGCGCGGCCCGCCTCGATGCGGGCGATCTGCGCGGCGAAGGCGGGGGCGACGAAGCGCTCGCTCTGGCCGGGGCCGGTGTGGTTGAAAGGCCGGAAGCGCACTGTCGGCAGGCCATCCGCTGCGAATTGCCCCATCAGAAGGTCGGCGGCGGCCTTCGAGGTCGCATAAGGGTTGGTCGGGGCGAGCGGCGCGCGCTCGTCGAGCGGCCCCGTCGCGTCGCGGAACGACGCGCCATAGGCGTCGCCAGTGCCGGCGAACACGAAGCGGCACTGGGGCGCGTCGGCCAGCGCCGCGCGCCCGAGCGTCATCGCGCCGCCGAGATTGACGGCCCAGCAGGCGTCCGGGTCGGCGTTGGCGGTGGGGATGTCGGAGATCGCCGCCAGATGCAGAAGAGCCGTCGGCCGCAGATCGCGCACCAGCCTTTCCGTCGCCGCGCGGTCGCGCAGATCGAGCGCGACCGTCTCGGCGAGGCCGTCCCGCGCGCTCGACCCGATCGCGCCGTCGCGAGCCGACCCGGCGCCGATCAGCTGCGCTTCAGGCGCGCGCCGGGCGAGCGCGGCGCGCGCCCATCTCCCCACGAAGCCCGACGCGCCGGTGACGAGAATCCGCTCGCCGCGCCCGCCTTGCGCCAGGTCGTCGCGGACTGTCATGCGGCTCACCGCTTCGCGAGACGCGCCAGATCGGCGTCGACCATTTCGCGGATCATCTCCTCGAGCGAGATCGTGGGGCTCCAGCCGAGCCTGGCGCGCGCCTTCGCGGCGTCGCCGAGCAGGATGTCGACTTCGGCGGGGCGGAAGAGGGCGGGGTCGACGACCAGATGCTCCTCCATCTCCAGCCCGACATGCTCGAAGGCGATGCGGCACATGTCGCGCACCGTCACTGTGCGGCCTGTCGCGACGACGTAATCGTCGGGCGTCTCCTGCTGCAGCATCAGCCGCATCGCGCGCACGTAATCGCGCGCATGGCCCCAATCGCGCTTGGCGTCGATGTTGCCGAGGCGCAGTTCGCGCGACAGGCCGAGCTTGATGCGCGCGACCCCGTCGGTGACCTTGCGGGTCACGAACTCGATCCCGCGCAGCGGCGATTCATGATTGAACAGGATGCCGCTCGAGGCGTGCATCCCGAAACTCTCGCGGTAGTTCACCGTCATCCAGTGACCGTAGAGCTTCGCCACCGCATAGGGCGAGCGCGGATAGAAGGGCGTCGTCTCCGACTGCATCGGCTCGCGGATCAGACCGTACATCTCCGACGAGGAGGCCTGATAGAAGCGCGCGTCCGGCGCTTCGAGCCGCGTCGCCTCGAGCATGTTGGCGACGCCGAGCGCAGTGACCTGACCGGTCAGCAGCGGCTGCTGCCAGGAGGACTTCACGAAGGACTGCGCGCCGAGATTGTAGATCTCGTCCGGTCTGACGTCGCGCAGGATGCGGATCAGCGACGACAGGTCGGTCAGGTCGCCGTCGATCAGCTCGACGTCGCGGGCGATCCCGAGCCATTCCAGCCGCGCGGTGGAGAGGTCGGCCAAACTCGACCGCCGCGCCAGCCCGCACACCCGAGTCCCCTCTGCGAGAAGCAATTGCGCGAGATAGGCGCCGTCTTGGCCCAGAATTCCCGTAATCAGCGCCGTCTTCGCCATGTCAGCTTCCTTTCGATCCCAGCTGCGCGGGCAAGCGGTAGGGCGCCGCGCGGGCCCTGTCGAGACCTGCGGAGGGGAGCGGCGGGGGAGGATTTGCATTGTCCGCCGAACGTATATAGAATACTGGACACCTCAGATGGAAACAGGGCGGGCGGTGCAAGCGCGATGTATGGCAACCAGCAGATGGTGCGCACCAGCGAAGTGCAGGAGTTGCGGCGCGAGGCGGGCCGACTGCTGCGCGACATGCGCGAGCGGGCCGGTTTGTCGCAGCGCGAACTCGCCGACCGGGTGGGGCTAGAATACTATACGTTCGTCTCGCAACTCGAGACCGGGCGCGGGCGCATTCCGCCGGACCGCTACCGCCTCTGGGCCGCCGCGCTCGGCGTGGAGCCGCGCGTCTTCGTGCGGACATTGCTGCCTTTCTACGACCCGGTGACGCATGAGATCCTGTTCGGCGCGGATGAGTCCGAAGATTAAAGCGCGTTAAGATCTTCATGCTTCTCAACGAAAATTCGCAAGCCCGGAATCGGACTTTGTCGAAGAATCCGTTTGACAGCAGTATGGATTTTACTTTATGGGGAACCCGGATGTTTGGAGGGAGCCGTGAAGTCCAGTTCACTCGTTCGAACGCACTTCAATCAAACTCGTCATGCGTCGTCAGCGGCCTCCGGCTGCCTTTCGGCGCGCCCATCCGGAATGTCCGGACGACAAGCTAGTCAAGAGATCGCGGCATGAGGCCGGCGGAACAAGAGGGAAAATCAGGCAATGTCTGAAGCCATCATCACTCGATATTACACAGAGGTGCTGCGTCGCGCACCTTCGACCGCGGAGGTCAGCTCCTGGCTCGCGGTGACCGACAGCGGCCTGGTGACGCTCGATCAGGCGCTTGAGCAGTTCGTCACGTCGACCGAAGCCAACACGATCACCGCGCCTCTGATGCGGCTGTATCAGGCGGCCTTCAACCGCCAGCCCGACGCCGCCGGTCTTGACGGCTGGGCGGCCGAGCTGCGCGCTGGCCGCACTGTCGAGGAAGTGGCCGAGAACTTCGCGGGCTCGCAGGAGTTCATCAATCTCTACGGCGCCGGCTCCACGGTGACCTCCGCCTACGTCACGGCGCTTTACGCCAACGTTCTCGGCCGCGTGCCCTCGGGCGCGGAAGTCGACAGCTGGGTGAACAGCGGCCTGTCGCGCGGCCAGGTCATGCGCGGGTTCAGCGACTCGCCCGAGGCGACCGCCCGCTTCGCGCCCGCGATCGAAACCATTCTCACCGATCTCGGCGAAGGCACCATGGCGCTCGACCCGACCGAGCCGCTCTCGATCTCCGACGACGCGGTCACCGGACAGACGATCCCGCTCACCTTCGACTTCGACAACCTGACCGGCACCACCGCCGACGACAGCTTCGTCGCGGAAAGCGGCCAGCTGAATTCCGGCGACGTTCTCGACGGCCGCGCCGGCGCCGACATCCTCAGCGTCTTCAACGAGGACGATTTCGGAGCCCCCGCCTCGCCGCGCACGACGGGCATCGAAACCGTCGTGGTCACCAACCAGTCCAACGATCGGCTTTCCGACGCCGACAACAATGTCGGCGGTTTTGACAACACCTTCCGCGTCGACGTCGAAATCGACGGCGGCCGCATGCGCGGCGTGAGCCGGTGGGAGAACTTCGACTCCCGCGCCGATCTCGTGATCGAAGATGCGCGCGACCTCGACGACACCGACGGCACCTTCACCGGCGACATCACCGTCGCCATGGTCTCGACCGATCCGGGCGACGTGGACTACGCCGTCTACTTCGACGGCCCGACCAACACCAGCCAGAGCTTCGGCACGCTCGAGCTGCGCGTGCTCGACCAGGAAGCGGCGGCCGCCCTGGACAACCGGGTGCCGACTCCGACCTCCCCGGGCTTCCTGACGGAAGCGTCACTGACCCAGTTCACCTTCACGATCGAAGGCGTCGACGTGATTGTGCGGCTCGCCGACCAGCTGAACGTGAACTACGGCCCGAACGTGACGTTCGAGGATCTGCGCGCGCAGATCGAGGACGCAACCCGACTGGCCCTGGCCGATGCGGGCATCGAGGCCGACTTCACCGCGACCCTCGGCGCCCCCGTCCCGGTCGGCGTCGGCATTCAGACCACTCTGCCGATCACCCTGACCTTCGACGTGGCGCCTGACGACCTCACGGCCAGCCCGGACAACATCGTCGTCCGCGGCCGCGACTCGGGCAACAACAACGCGACTGACGTCTTCGGCCAGCTGAGCACCCAGCGCACGAGCACCGAAGAGCTGATCCGCCTCAACGTCGAGCTCGACGATGTGGGCAAGGGCTCGATGGGCGGCGACGCCATGTTCGGCGCCATGTCGACGGGTCGCCAGAATGGCGACCAGGGCACGTCGGACTCCATCGGCATCCAGCAGTTCGACGTCGTAGTCGACCGCTCGAGCAAGCTGCAGGTCATCAGCTCGACCAACAACGCGCTTGAAGTCGTCAACATCCGCAACGGCGAGAACAACGGCCCGAACAACACCACGACAGCCTCCGACGAGCAGATCGGTAGTCTGACGGTGCGCGGCCGGGCGAACCCCGCCAGCCCTGAATCCGGAACCGACCAGCCCATGCCCGGCGCGGGACCGCAGCACAACAATTTCGGCTTCTCGGATGTGCGCGCGATCAACGCGTCCACGATGATCGGCAGCGTCGATCTGACGGCCATTCTGACCAGCGAAGTGGTCGAGAAATATCTCACGGTCGAGGACACGCAGCAGGACGGCAACGCTGACGACGTCAGCTTCGACTACGCTCTGGGCGGCAACAACGACGCCTTCCTGATCGCGATCGACACGGACGCCATCGGCTTGGCCGGCACTGGCGGGCGCGAAGATTTCCGCATGGAAGTCCTCGGCAATGGCGGCAACGACACGA
>CAZRFB010000047.1:0-11787 GCA_964599185.1 uncultured Rhodobacterales bacterium
TAGCCCTTGCGCCGCTGGGGCAGCTTGTCGCGCGCCTTGGCGATCTCGCGCACGATGATCTTCTCGACGATGCGCTCGGCGATGATCTGGGCGCGCTCGGGCTGGCTGGCCTCGACGATCTCCTCGGCGTCGTCGTCGTCGATCAGCTGGCTGGCCAGCGGCTGCGACAGCTTGGAGCCGTCGCGGTAGAGCGCGTTGGCCTTGACCGCGAGGCGGTGCGACAGGGCGTAGGCGGCCAGACAATCCTCGATGGTGGCGTCGTTGGGCATGTTGATGGTCTTGGAGATGGCGCCGGAGATGAAGCTCTGCGCCGCCGCCATCATGCGGATATGCGCCTCGACCGACAGGAACCGACGCCCGGTCTTGCCGCAGGGGTTGGCGCAATCGAACACCGAGATGTGCGCGTCGTCGAGGCCGGGGGCGCCCTCCAGCGTCATGCTGCCGCAGGCGTAGGCGTTGGCGGCGTCGATCTCCTCACGCGAGAATCCGATGGCGCGCAGCAGGTCGAAGCCGGACTCGTTCAGCGCGGCGGCGTCTACGCCCAGCTTGCCGGTGACGAACGCCTCGCCCAGCGTCCACTGGTTGAACACGAAGCGGATGTCGAACGCCGCGCCAAGCGCCGCCTCGACCTTGGCGATCTCGGCCTTGCCGAAGCCCTTCGCCGCCAGCGTCTCGTGGTTCACGCCGGGCGCGCGGTCCAGCGTGCCGCGGCCGATGGCGTGCTCTATGATCGCCTTGATTGCGTTCTCGCCGTAGCCAAGCGACGCCAGCGCGGCGGGCACGGCACGGTTGATGATCTTGAAATAGCCGCCGCCCGCCAGCTTCTTGAACTTGACCAGCGCGAAGTCCGGCTCGATGCCGGTGGTGTCGCAGTCCATCACCAGCCCGATGGTGCCGGTCGGCGCCACCACGGTCGCCTGCGCGTTGCGGTAGCCATGCGCCTCGCCAAGGCTCAGCGCGCGGTCCCACGCGGCCATGGCGCGGGCGACAAGGCTCTCGTCGGGGCAGTGGACGTGGTCGAGCGCGACCGGGGGCGTGGCCACCTGCTCATAGCCGTCGGTCTCGCCGTAAGCCGCGCGGCGGTGGTTGCGGATCACCCGCAGCATGTGGTGGGCGTTGTCGGCGTAGCCCGGAAACGGCCCGACCTCCGCCGCGATCTCCGCCGAGGTGGCGTAGGAGACGCCGGTCATGATCGCGGTCAGCGCGCCGCACAGCGCGCGGCCCTCGGCGCTGTCATAGCCCAGGCCCATGCTCATCAGCAGGCCGCCGATGTTGGCGTAGCCAAGGCCCAGCGTGCGGTAGTCATAGCTGCGCTGGGCGATCTCGCGGCTGGGGAACTGCGCCATCAGCACCGAGATTTCCAGCGTCAGCGTCCACAGGCGGCAGGCGTGCTCATAGTCATCGGCCTGGAACACGCCGTCCTTGAGGAACGTCAGCAGGTTCAGCGACGCCAGATTGCAGGCGGTGTCGTCGAGGAACATGTATTCCGAGCACGGGTTGGAGGCGCGGATCGGCCCCGCCTCGGGGCAGGTGTGCCAGTCGTTGATGGTGTCGTGATACTGCACGCCGGGGTCGGCGCAGGCCCAGGCGGCGTGGCCGATCTGGTCCCACAGCTCCCGCGCATTCACGGTCTTGGCCACCTTGCCGTCGGTGCGGCGGATCAGCTCCCACGGCGCGTCGGCCTCAACCGCCTTCAGGAAGGCGTCGGTGACGCGCACCGAGTTGTTGGAGTTCTGGCCGGAGACGGTGAGATACGCCTCGCTGTCCCAGTCGGTGTCGTAGGTCGGGAATTCGATGCTGGCGTAGCCCTGGGCGGCGTATTGCAGCACGCGCTTGACATAGGCGTCGGGGATCATCGCGCGGCGCGCGGCCTTGATCGCGGCCTTCAGCGCGGCGTTGGCCTTGGGGTCGGTCGCATCGGCCTCCAGCCCGTCCCAGCCGCGGATCGCGGCGAACACTTCGTTCAGCAGCTTCTCGTGCATCTTGGAGCCGGCGACGAGGCTTGCGACCTTCTGCTCCTCCTTGACCTTCCAGTTGACGAAGGCCTCGATGTCGGGGTGATCCATGTCGCAGATCACCATCTTGGCGGCGCGGCGCGTGGTGCCGCCCGACTTGATGGCGCCCGCCGCGCGGTCGCCGATCTTGAGGAACGACATCAGCCCCGACGACTTGCCGCCGCCCGCCAGCCCCTCGCTTTCGGCGCGCAGGCTTGAGAAGTTGGTGCCGGTGCCGGAGCCATACTTGAACAGCCGCGCCTCGCGGGTCCACAGGTCCATGATGCCGCCGTCGTTCACCAGATCATCGGCGACAGACTGGATGAAGCAGGCGTGCGGCTGCGGGTGCTCATACGCCGAGGCCGAGGCGGTCAGCGCGCCGGTCTGGTGATCGACGTAGAAATGGCCCTGCGACGGGCCGTCGATGCCGTAGGCCCAATGCAGGCCGGTGTTGAACCATTGCGGGCTGTTCGGCGCCGCGCGCTGGGTCGCGAGCATGTGGCGCATCTCGTCGTAATAGGCCTGCGCGTCGGCCTCGGTGCTGAAATAGCCGCCCTTCCAGCCCCAATAGGTCCAGGCGCCCGCGAGCCGGTCGAACACCTGTTTCGCCGACATCTCGCCGCCGATGCGCGCGCCCTCGGGCAGCGCGGCCAGCGCCTTGTCGTCGGGAACCGAGCGCGCCAGCCACGCGGGCACGCCCTTTTCGCGCACCTTCTTCAGCCGCGCCGGCACGCCCGCCTTGCGGAAATATTTTTGCGCCAGCACGTCGGAGGCCACCTGGCTCCACGCGGCGGGAACCTCGATCCCCTCCAGCCGGAACACCACCGAGCCGTCGGGGTTGCGAATCTCGCTGGCGGTCTCACGAAACGCGACGCCCTCATAGGGCGAGACGGTCGCGGCGGTGAATCGGCGGGCGATCTGCATGGTCGGCATCCTCGGCGTGGCGCCAGAACGGGCGCTGATTTCCTGTTGTTCCGGTCGCCAGACGCCAGCGGTAGGGGTTTGCGCTAGATGCTGTGGTCGGCGACGCTTCGGTGACAATGTGTGGGCAAGGCGCTGTCCGGGTCAAACAGATTCTTTGGTTAAAACACCACATTTAGGGCTTGACGCAGTTTCATATACTATCTGAAGGGGAACGAAGCGCGAAAACGTTCACAGTCCGGTAAGCTTGGTGAATCGCCGCGATCCAGGCGCGCGCGAAACCGGCGGCGCTTTAATTTCCTGTTAGGGTTGATTGTGTAAATCTTAACCCTCGAATGCGCCAATCAGGGAGCTGCGCATGGCGCGGATCGGCCTCAGGGGCGCGCTGCTCACCGCATTTCTTTTCGCCTCCGCCGCGCCGCTGATGGTGTTCTGGCTGTGGCCGCACAACGCCGCGCTGAACAACGAGGTGAAGGCGGCGCGTGAGCATCACCTTGTGCTGGCGCGCACCGCCGCCGCCGACCTCGAGCGCTATCACCGCGATCTGATCGCCACCTTCGCCGTTGTCGCGCCCGAGATCGCGGCGGGGGCCGACGCGCGCGTCGCGCAGAGCCTGTTCACGGCGCTGGCGTTCGGCCATGTCTGCGTCATGGACCGGGAGACGGGCGTGGTGACGCGCAACTTTCTCGCCGTGCTCAACCCCTGTCCGGCGGTGGCGCCGCCTGAGCGTTTGGCGCTGTTTCGCGCCATGGCGGCGGCGGCGCCGGTGTCGATCTCGTCGGTGCAGAACCTCGACGGCGCCTCGCCGCGGCTGTTCATCGTCGCGGCCGAGGGCGAAAGCCTTGTCGTCGGCGCCATCTCGACCGCGCGTTTCCGCGCGCTCGCCAGCAGCATCAGCTTTGGCGCCAAGGGTCACGCGGTGATCGTTGACGCCATGGGCCACACGCTGGCGCATCCCGACTACGAATGGGCGATGGCGGCGCGCGACCTCAGCGACCTGCCGATCGTGCGGCGGATGATGCGCGGCGAGAGCGGCGTCGATCAGTTCGTCTCACCCGTCTTCAAGGAGGAGATGATCGCGGGCTTCGCGCCGGTCGAAGGCCCCGGCTGGGGCGTGATGGTGCCCGAGCCGCTGAGCGCGCTTGAGGCCAAGGCGGCGGCGGTCACCGCCTCGGCGCGGCTGGTGTTCGCGGCGGGCGTGGCGCTGTCCGCGCTGCTGGCGCTGCTGTTCTCGGCGCATCTGTCGCGCAGCCTGCGCCAGCTGTCGGAGGCTGCGCGCCGCATGGCGGGCGGCGAAGGCGGGGTGAGGGTGGCGCCGGGCGCCATTCGCGGCGCGCTGCGGGAGATCGCCACGCTGGGGCGCACCTTCAACGTGATGGCGCAGCGCATCGAGGCGGCGCGCGGCCGTATCGTCGCCATCGCCAGCGCCGACAGCCTGACCGGGCTGCTCAACCGCAGCGGCTTTTTCGCGGCGGCCGAGCCGCTGCTGGCGCAGGCCGGGCGCGACGGCGCCGCCTATGCGCTGTTCTTCATCGACGTGGACCGCTTCAAGACGATCAACGACTGCCACGGTCACGCGGTCGGCGACCAGCTTCTGCGCGCGCTCGCCGCGCGGCTGCGCCGCTCGGTGGGGCCCGGCGATCTGATCGCGCGGCAGGGCGGCGACGAGTTTCTGGTGCTGCACCGCAAGCTGAGCGCGCGCGCCTGCGCGCATCTGGGCGGGCGGCTGCTGCGCGCGCTCAACGGTCCGGTCGAGATCGAGGGGCTGTCGCTGGAGCCGTCGGTCAGCATCGGCGTCGCCAGCTTTCCCCGCGACGCGCAGGATGTGCATGACCTGACCCTGCGCGCCGACCAGGCGATGTATCAGGCCAAGCGCGGCGGGCGGAACTTTCTGCGCTTTTTCGACGCCAACCTGCGCCGCCGCATCGACGACGACATCGTGCTGAAGCGGGAGCTGCGCGCCGCCATCGACGCGGGCGCGGTGGGCGCCGAATACCAGCCGATCATGGACGCGCGCAGCGGCGCGCTGACCGGCTTCGAGACGCTGGCGCGCTGGACCAGCCCCAGCCTTGGCCAGATCGCGCCGGAGCGGTTCATCGCCATCGCCGAAGAGACCGGGCTTATCGTGCCGCTGGGCGCCCTCATGCGCGCGCAGGCGTTCGCCTTCGCCGCAGCGCTGCGCGCCGCAGGCGCCGCCCGCCCGGTCGCCGTCAACGTCTCGCAGCTGGAGCTGGCGCAGGCGGGCTTCGCCGAGCGCCTGCTGGCGCAACTGGCCGCCCATGGCCTGCCGCCCGACGCCGTGGTGCTGGAGATCACCGAAACCGTGTTCCAGATCCACGCCGCGCGGGAGCTTGAGGGGTTGTTCGCCCTGCGCCAGAAGGGCGTGCGCTTTGCGCTGGACGATTTCGGCAAGGGGTTTTCCTCGCACAGCCACCTGCGCGCCTATCCGGTGGACCGGCTGAAGATCTGCGCCGATTTCCTTGGCGACATCGAGACCGACGCGCCGGCGCGCGCCGTGGTGCGCTCGCTGATCGACCTCGGCCGCAGCCTGGGCCTCGCCGTCACCGTCGAGGGCGTCGAGACGGCGGGGCAGCGCGATCTGGTGGCGATGATGGGCGCCGACGACATTCAGGGTTTTTGGCACCACGCGCCGATGGACGCCGGCGCCGCGCTGGCGCTGGCGGCGGGCGCGGCGCGGGCGCCGAGGGCGCGGCTTTCGGCCAACTGAGGCGCTTGCGCCCGCCGCAGCCTCACGCAGCCGCAGCCTCACGCAGCCTCAGCCTCACGCAGCCTCAGGCGCGCGCGCGCAGGCGGCGGCGGCGCTCCTCACGCCGCACCGGCGCGAAGCCCCATTTCTGATACAGCGGCAGCGCGCGCGGATGGTCGAGGCTGCAGGTGTTGACGGTCAGCTTCGCGGCGCCCGCGTCCCAGGCCATGTGGACGCCCGCGCCCAGCAGCCAGGCGCCCAGACCCCGCCCGGCGGCCTCCGGCGCCATGCCGAAATATGCGATGTCGCACACCGGCTTTTCGCGGCTGTCGAGCATGATGAACCCGGCGGGCCAGCCGGTGAGATAGGCGACATACAGCGCCACCGCCGGATTCTGCACGAAATCGGCGATCTCGGCGTCGGTGGCCGCGTGCAGATCGGTCCATTCATAGGCGGCGCCGACCGCATCGTAGAGGTAGCGGAAGAAATGCGCGGGCGGCGTCTCGGCGCGCAGCAGCGACAGCCCCGCGATCAGCGGCGGATGCGGGCGCGGCCGCTCGGGCCGCGCGGTCATCTCGAGAAAGGTGACGGTGTAGGCGACCTCGGCGGTTGTCATCGGGTGGCCGTCATCGGGCGACCGGCAGATCGGGATAGGCGCCCCATTCGCTCCACGAGCCGTCATAGACCGCCGTGCGCCGCGCGCCCGCGCGCATCTGGGCGAGGCTGAGGATGCAGGCGGTCACGCCCGAGCCGCAGGTGTTGACGATCGGCTTGCCCAGATCGACGCCCGCCTGCGCGAACAGCGCGCGCAGCGCCTCGGGGGCCTTCATCGCGCCGTCGGGGTTCAGCACGTCGCGGTAGTGCACGTTGAGCGAGCCGGGGATGTGGCCGCTGCGCAGGCCCGCGCGCGGCTCGGGCGCGGCGCCGCTGAACCGCTCCGGCGCGCGGGCGTCCACGATCTGCTCGCCGCCCAGCTTCACCACCGCCGAGACCTGCGTCACGTCGCGCACCAGGCTTGCGTCGCGGTGCGCGGTGAAGTGGCGGTCGCGCGCGATGGGCGCCATGTCCTCCAGCGGGCGGCCCTCGGCGCGCCATTTCGGCAGGCCGCCGTCGAGCACGGCCACGTCGGTATGGCCGAACACCCGGAACATCCACCACACCCGCGCGGCGGAGAACAGCCCCGCGCTGTCATAGACCACCACGCGATGCCCGTCGCCGATCCCCATCCGCCGCACCCGGCTGACGAATTTCTCGACCGGCGGCAGCATGTGCGGCAGCGCCGACTGGGTGTCGGCGATCTCGTCGATGTCGAAGAACTGCGCGCCGGGGATGTGCGCCCCGGCATATTCCGCCTTCGCGTCGCGGCCTGCGTCGGGCATGTGCCACGAGGCGTCGAGCACCCGCACGTCGGGCGCGCCCAGATGATCGGCCAGCCAGCCGGTGGAGACCAGAAGCTGAGGGTCTTCGCTGTCCATGGGGTCTCGCCTCGCGTTGCTGATGTGCATCAGTAGATTGCGGGTCGCGGCGGATCAACCGGCGCGTCATCCCGCCCGGAGCATCCGGCTCAGGCGCCCGCGCCCTCGAACACGGCAGGCAGCGCCGCGCCTTCGCCGTCCAGCCAGTCGGGAACCGGCAGGTCGCGCGCCTTCAGGAAGGCGGGGTTGTAGAGCTTGGACTGATAGCGCGTCCCGTAGTCGCACAGGATGGTCACGATGGTGTGGCCGGGGCCGAGGTCGCGCGCCATGCGCATCGCGCCCGCCACGTTCACCCCCGATGAGGCGCCAAGGCACAGGCCCTCCTCCTTCAGCAGCGCGAAGGTGATCGCCAGCGCCTCCGGGTCGCCGATCTGATAGGGCATGTCCACGCTCAGCCCTTCGAGGTTGGCGGTGATGCGGCCCTGGCCGATGCCCTCGGTGATCGAGGAGCCTTCGGCCTTCAGCGTCCCGTGCGCGTAGTAGTGGTAGAGCGCCGCGCCCATCGGGTCGGCCAGCCCGATCCTGACGCCCGGCGCGCGCTCGCGCAGCGCCGCCGCCACCCCCGCCAGCGTGCCGCCCGAGCCGACCGCGCAGATGAAGCCATCGACGCGGCCCTCGGTCTGCGCCCAGATCTCCGGCCCGGTCGTGTCGATATGCGCCTGACGGTTGGCGACGTTGTCGAACTGGTTGGCCCAGACCGCGCCATGCGGCGAGGACTGCGCCAGCCGCGCCGCCAGACGCCCGGAATAGCGCACGTAATTGTCGGGGTGGCTGTAGGGCTTTGCAGGCACCTCCACCAGCCGCGCGCCGGCCAGCCGGATCATGTCCTTCTTTTCCTGGCTCTGGGTCTCGGGGATCACGATCACGGTGTCATAGCCGAGCGCGCGGCCGACCAGCGCAAGGCCGATGCCGGTGTTGCCGGCGGTGCCCTCGACGATGACGCCGCCGGGGCGCAACAGCCCGCGCGCCTCGGCGTCGCGGATGATCGACAGCGCCGCGCGGTCCTTGACCGACTGGCCGGGGTTGAGAAACTCCGCCTTGCCCCAGATCGCGCAGCCGGTCTCCTCCGACGCGCGCTTCAGGCGGATCAGCGGCGTGTGTCCGATCGCGGCGGGCATGTCGTCATAGCGGTTCATCGCGGCTCTCTCCCCAACGCGGCCCCTTTCGCGGGGGCAGGCGCGCACTATAGAGACGTGGGCGACCGGCTCAAGCGCGCGACCGCGCGCGGGCGTTTCCTTCGCCGCCGATCCGGCTATGTGTCGCAGGGGTGATCCGATGGGCGCGGGCGCGCGTATCCACCGCCACGACGACGCAATGATGAGAGCAGTGAGAATTGACGCATCCCGGTCATGACATGCTGGCGGCCTACGCCGCTGGAACCGCCTCGGAGGGCGTTTCGCTGCTGGTGGCGGCGCACGCCACCTATTGCGCCGCCTGCCGCGCCGGGATCGCGCGCATCGAGGCCTTGTCGGCGGCGCTGATGCGCGCGGATGGCGTGACGCCGCCTGCGCTGGACGCGGTGCTGGCGCGGCTGGACGAGCCTGCGCCGCCCGAGGCGCCCGCCGCAGCCGTGGCGCATGACCCGGTGTTGCCGCGCCCCATCGTCGCCGCCGTGGGCGCGCCGCTCAGCCAGATCCGCTGGCGCTTTGTGATCCCGGGGGTGGCGCGCTGCGACATTGCGTCCGCCGACGACGAGCAGGTGAGCCTGCTGCGCGTGCGGCCCGGCTGCGGCGTGCCCGCACACACCCACACCGGCGTCGAGGCGACGCTGGTGCTGTGCGGCGCGCTGAGCGACCGGGGCAAGCTGTTCGGCCCCGGCGACGTGACGCTGGCGGGCGCCGACGACGATCACCACCCGCGCGCGGCGCCAGGCGCGGACTGCATCTGCCTGGCGGTGATCGCGGGAAGCCTGCGCTTCACCGGGCCGTTCGGACGCGCGCTGAACCTTTTTGCGGAGTAGCGGCGATGACCGGCATCACACGGCGGAGCATCACACGGCGCGGCCTGATCGGCGGCCTTGCGGCGACCGCCGCCTTTCCCGCCCGCGCCGCGCGCGCCGCGCAGGCGGCCCGGCGCTTCGCCATCCTGCGCGACGGCGACGACATCGGCTTTCACACCATCGCGCTCAGCCGCGAGGGCGACGATCTGCGCGTGGCCATCGACATCGAGATCGTGGTGCGCGTGTTCGGCATCGCCGCCTATCGCTACGAGATGCGCAACCGCGAGGTCTGGCGCGGCGGCCGGCTGATGTCGATGGACTGCGCGGTGAACGACGACGGCAAGGCCAAGACGGTGCGCGCCGCGCGTGAGGCGGGCGCCTTGCGCATCGACGGCCCGCTCTACCGCGGCGCCGCGCCGGATCTGGCCGCCACCACCACCTATTTTACGCAGGATTTCCTGAAGCGCGACACCTGGATCAGCACCGACAACGGCGAGCTTTATCCGGTGTCGGTCGCGCCGCAGGGCTCGCAGAGCATCGCCACCGGCGCGGGCCGGGTGGACTGCGCCGCCTTCCGCGCCACCAACAACGCCGATTTCGACGTGACGCTGTTCTACGACGCGCGCGGCGAATGGGCGTCGGTGGCGTTCGACGCGGGCGGCAAGCGCGCGCTCTACCGGCCCGACCATCTGGACGACAGCTTCGCCGCCGTCTGGGCGGGCTGATGGGCGTCTGGTCGCAGGTCGCCCGGCCCGCCGATGGCGCGGCCTGGGTGACGGGGGCGAGCGCGGGCATCGGCCGGGCGCTGACGCTGGCGCTGGCGGATCGCGGCTGGACCGTGCACGCCACCGCGCGCAACGCCGAGGCGCTGGCGGCGCTGGCGGCGGAGCGGCCCGGCCGCATCGTCGCGCAGCCCGGCGACGTGGCCGACGCCGCGCGCATGGCGGAAATCGTCGCGGCCATCGAGGCGGAGACACCGCTGGCGCTGGCGGTGCTGAACGCGGGCGTCTATCTGCCGATGCGCGCGCAGGAGTTCGACGCGGGCAAGGTGGCGCAGACCTTCGCGATCAACGTCGTCGGCGCCGCCAACGGGCTGGACCCGGTGCTCAAGGCGATGATCGCGCGGGGCAAGGGCCAGGTGGCGCTGACCGCCTCGGTCGCGGGCTATCGCGGCCTGCCGCGCGCGGCGGCCTATTCGGCCTCCAAAGCCGCGCTGATCGCGATGGCCGAGGCGCTTGCCTTCGACCTGATCGACCTGGGCGTGCGGTTGTCGGTGATCAACCCCGGTTTCGTCGAGACCGAGGCTACCAGCGTGAACGACTTCGACATGCCGTTCCTGATGACGACCGAGACCGCCGCGCGCCGCATTGTGCAGGGGCTGGAGAAGCCGGGCTTCGAGATCGCCTTTCCCACCCGCTTCGCGCTGATCCTGCGCACGCTGGGGCTGTTGCCCAATCGCGTCTATTTCGCGGTGATGCGCAAGGCGATGGGCTGGGGGCCGGAGGTCAAATGACCTCGATCCGCGCGCGCAGGGCGTCGTGGGCGGCGCGGTCCAGCGGAAAATTCCACATCAGCGCAACCGCCGCCAGCTTCAGCGCCACGGGAACCAGCGCGTAGAGGCCCACCAGCGCGGCCAACGCGGTTGCGTCGTTGTCGGCCCCCGCCTGAAACCCCGCCAGATCCAGCGCGATCAGCGCCGCGCCGCCCGACAGCGCCAGCGCCGCCTTGGTCGCCACCGACCACAGCGCAAAGAACAGCCCCGTGCGCTGCGCGCCGCTTTCGGCGGTGTCCACGTCCACCACGTCGGCCTGAATGGCGGGCGGCAGCGACAGATCGGCGCTCAGCGCAAAGCCGGTCAGCACGCAGATCGCGGCAAAGCCGGTCACGTCGCCCGGCCCCAGCAGCGGCACGCAGGCGAACACCGCGCAGGCGTAGAGCATCGCCGCCCCCCAGGCGCGATGTTTCGACCAGCGCCGCGCCGCCCACGCCCACAGCGGCATCCCGGCGATGGCGCAGACGAAATACACCAGCAGCAGCCACCCGGCCTCCGGCGCGCGCAGCACGTCGGCGATGAAGAACAGAAACAGCCCCGCCGGCAGCGCGTTGGCGGCGCCGTTGATGAAATAGGCGACCAGCAGCCGCCGAAACGGCGCGTTGCCGCGCAGCGCGCCCAGCGCCGCGCGCAAGCCGGGCTGCGCGCGGGAAAAATCGCGCGGCTCCGGCGCCAGCGTCACCGCCGCGACCGCGCCCAGCGGCAGCGCCACCGCCACCATCAGCGCCACCGCCCGCAGGCCCGAGGCGGCGTCCTCGGCGAGGTTGTAGAGGATCACCGCCAGCACGGTGCCCGCCAGCGCCGCGCCCTCCCGCGCCGCCGTCACCCGCGCGCGGCCGGCATAGTCGCCGTCGATCTCCGCGCCCCAGGCGTAATAGGGCGTCAGCGCCACGGTCCACGCCAGCGTCAGCGCCGTCATCCACAGCGCGACATGGCCAAAGCCCGCATCCGGCGGCGGGACCAGCAGCATCCATACCGACACAGCCACCAGCGGCGCCGACAGCGCCATCCACAGCTTGCGCCGCCCATAGCGCGCGGGCGTGCTGTCCGACAGCCAGCCCATCGCCGGGTCGGTCACCGCGTCGAGCAGCCGCACCGCGATGAACAGCCCGCCCAGCGCCCCCAGCGCCACGCCGTGCTCGCCTGCGTAGAACGGCGCGACATAGACATAGACCGGGAAATACAGCGCCGCGAGCGCC
>CAZRFB010000048.1:0-2597 GCA_964599185.1 uncultured Rhodobacterales bacterium
GACATCTCGCCGCAGCTGCAATCCATCGAGGGGCCGCTGGCCGCCGATTTCCTGCGCCAGATCATCGACCGCGTCGGCTATGTCATCTGGCAGGAGATACCGGACAATCCCGATCAGGCGACGCCCTACGTCCACTACGCCCACGCGCTGGGCGAGATCGCCATCGCGCCGCAGCGCGACGCCGACGGCGCGGTGCGCTGGATGTTCTCCCGCGAAACCCTGCAGGCGGCGCCGGCGATCTATGAGGCGATCCAGAGCCTGCCGGTCGCCGAGGGCCTGCAAGAGCCGCGCCCATTCAGCGATTTCTTCCGGCTGCGCCGCGCGGTCTACGCCGTCTCGCCCGCGCTGATCGAGCGGCGCTTTCTGCTGGAGACGTGGCAGTGGCTGGCGCTCGGCGCGATCTTTCTGTCGCTGGGCGCGCTGGCCTGGGGCCTGGGCCGCGTCACGCGCCCGGCTGTCGGGGCGCTGTGCGCGCTGAGCGGATCGGAGCCGGAGGTGCGCGCCGAGATGAAGGCCAATTTCGTCTGGCCGCTGCGGCTGATCCTGCTCGGCGCCGGGCTGCGCGCGGCGATCGGCGAACTGGGCCTCAGACGCGATTTTCTGGAGGCGCTGGGCACGCTGGGCGTGCTGTCGCTGGTGCTGGGGCTGAGCTGGCTGGCCTATCGGCTGGTCGGGCTGATCGGCGGCTATTTCATGCGCAAGGCCGCCGGAACCAAGACCTATATCGACGACATCGTGGCGTCGCTGGTGACCGGGCTGATGAAGGTCGCCGTCGCCGTCTCGGCGATCATCGCGCTGGCCGAGGCGGTCGGCCTGCCCTATGAGGGCGTGATCGCCGGGCTTGGCGTCGGCGGTCTGGCGCTGGCCATCGCGGCGCGCGACACGGTGTCGAACTTCTTCGGCGCCGCGATCCTGCTGGCCGACCGGCCGTTCAAGCGCGGCGACGTGGTGGAGGTCGGCGACAGGCTGGCGATCATCGAAAGCGTCGGCCTGCGCTCGACCCGGCTGCGCACGCTGGAGGACAGCCAGTTGATGATCCCCAACGGCAAGCTGGCCGACCAGACCATCAACAACCTCGGCAAGCGCCGCCAGTTCCGCGTCGCGCTCGAGATCGGCGTGGTCTATGACACGCCGCGCGACAGGCTCGACGCCTTCGTGGACGCGCTGCGGCAGGTGTTCAGGGATCAGCCGAGGGCGATACCCGACCCGGTCTATGTCGGGCTGAAGGGTTTCGGCGACAGCGCGATCACCATCGAGGTGATCGGCAATTTCAAGGTGGCGTCGTTCGATCTGTTCGTCGCCGCGCGCCATCGGCTGATCGCCGACATCGTGAGCCGCGCCGAAGCGATGGACGTCTCCTTCGCCTTCCCGACGCGCACGCTGCACCTCGCCGCGCCCGCCTCGCTGTCCGGGCCTGCGGCGGCGGCGCGGCAGGCCGCCGAGATCGCGCAGGCGACCGGGCAGGCGACCGCAGGCTGACGCGCCCCTGCGTCAAGCGGCATCATTGTGCGTTGCAGCGGCCCCGGTAAACATGCGCGCCAGACAGGATCGCTCCGCGCTTGAGGAGCGGCGATGAGGGAGAGAAAACCGATGAGCGCAGACGTCCACGCCGTTCCGGCCGATATTGCGGCCCACGCCCACGCCGACGCGGCGAAATACAAGGCGATGTATGACGCCTCGATCGCCGACCCGGAAAAGTTCTGGGGCGAGCATGGCAAGCGGATCGACTGGATCAAGCCCTACACCAAGGTCAAGAACACTTCCTTCGACTATCACAACGTCAGCGTGAAATGGTTCGAGGACGGGCAGCTCAACGTCTCCGCCAACTGCATCGACCGTCATCTCGGTCAGGGCGAGAAGATCGCGATCATCTGGGAGGCCGACGACCCCAACCTCTCCAAGAAGATCACCTACCGCGAACTCTATGAGCACGTCTCGCGGCTGGCCAACGTGCTGCACGCGCAGGGCGTCAAGCGCGGCGACCGGGTGGTGCTGTATCTGCCGATGATCCCCGAGGCGGCCTATGCGATGCTCGCCTGCACCCGCATCGGCGCAGTGCACTCCATCGTCTTCGCGGGCTTCAGCCCCGACGCGCTGGCCGACCGCATCGAGGGCTCGGGCGCCAAGCTGGTGATCACGGCCGATGAAGCGCCGCGCGGCGGCCGCAACACGCCGCTCAAGGCCAACGTGGACAAGGCGCTGGCCAAATGCGCGCCGGACGTGAAGACGCTGGTGGTGAAACGCACCGGCGGCGCCATCGCCTGGGACGGCGCGCGCGACACCTGGCTGCATGAGGAGATGGAGCGCGTCTCCGATCATTGCCCGCCGGTGGCGATGGGCGCCGAGGATCCCCTGTTCATCCTGTTCACCTCCGGCTCGACCGGCAAGCCCAAGGGCGTGGTCCACACCACCGGCGGCTATCTGGTCTATGCCTCGATGACGCATGAGTATGTGTTCGACTATCAGCCCGGCGAAGTGTTCTGGTGCACGGCGGATGTCGGCTGGGTGACCGGGCACAGCTACATCGTCTATGGGCCGCTCGCCAACGGCGCCACCACGGTGATGTTCGAGGGCGTGCCGACCTGGCCCGACGCCGG
>CAZRFB010000049.1:0-8215 GCA_964599185.1 uncultured Rhodobacterales bacterium
AGGTGCAGGTGGAGATGACGCCCTACGACCTCACCAAGGGCCGCATCACCTATCGCTTCAAGTAGCCTTGCGCCTGATCCTCGGCTCGGCCTCGCCCCGGCGCCGCGCCCTGCTGGCGCAGATCGGGGTTGCGCCCGACGCCGTGATCCCCGCCGAGATCGACGAGACCCCGCGCCGCGACGAGACGCCGCGCCTCTACGCGCTGCGCATGGCGGTTGAGAAGGCGCAGGCGATCGCCGACGACGCCGCGCTGATCCTGAGCGCCGACACCATCGTCACGGTCGGCTCGCGCATTCTGGGCAAGCCTGCGGACGCGGGGCAGGCGGCGCAGTTCCTGCTGCTCTTGTCCGGGCGGCGCCACCGCGTCACCACCGCCGTCGCGCTGCGGCTGGGCGCGCGGCTCTGGACGCGGCGCGTCGAGACGCAGGTCAAGGTCAAGCGCCTGTCGGACATGGAGCTTTCCGCCTACCTGCGCTCGGGTGAGTGGCGCGGCAAGGCGGGCGGCTACGCCATTCAGGGCATCTTCGCCGCCTTCATCCCCGAGATCTCCGGCAGCTACACCAACGTCGTCGGCCTGCCGCTGACCGAGACCGCCAACCTGCTGACCGGCGCGGGCTATCCCGTCACCTTCGAAGGAGCGCCCGCATGAAGGGCCGCGTGATCGCCATCGAGCGCCGCGACGACGGCCGCGCCATCGCCGCGCTTGTGGTGGACGGAAGGCTTGAGGATATTTTCGTCGATCCCCGGCCCGGCGACGCCGCCCCCGCGCCCGAGGCGCTGTATTGGGCGCGGGTGGACCGCGTCGCGCCGCAGATGGGCGCGGCGTTTCTCAGCCTGCCGGGCGGCCAGAGCGGCTGGCTGCGCGGCGCCGAGCGGCGCCCCGGCGCGATGGCGCTGGTTCAGGTGTCGCGCTGGGCGGAGCCGGGCAAGGCGGCGCCGCTGAACGACCGGGTGATCTTCAAGGGCCGCCTCGCGCTGCTGACCCCCGGCGCCCCCGGCGCCAATGTCGCGCGCGGCGTGAAGGGCCACGCGGCGCGCGAGCGGCTGACCGCTCTGGGCGCGGCGGCGCTGGTGGACGCGGCTCAGGATGTCGGCTTGGTGCTGCGCTCGGCGGCTGCGGACGCGCCCGACGCCGAGATCCTCGCCGAGATCGCCGCCCTGCGCGCCCGGATGGCCGCCGCGCTGGCGCGCGCGACCGGCGCTGCGCCGCTGCTGCTGGAGGCCGCGCCCGGCGCCGAGGCGCGGGCCTTGCGCGACTGGGCCGACCCGGCGCCGGACGCGGTCGAGACCGAACACGAGCCCTTCGAGCGGCTGGGGGTCTGGGACCATGTCGAGGCGCTGCGCCGCCCCCGCGTCGATCTGCCCGGCGGCGCCTGGATGACCGTCGAGGCGACCAGCGCCATGGTCGCGGTGGACGTCAACACCGGCGACGACTTCGCCAAAGGCGCGGCGCAGAACGCCAACATCGCCGCCTGCGCCGAACTGCCGCGCCAGTTGCGGCTGCGCGGCCTTGGCGGGCTGGTGATGCTCGACCTCGCCCCGATCAAGAAGGGCGCGCGACAAGGCGTTGAAAGTGCGCTCAAACGCGCCTTTGCCGAGGACGCGGTCGAGACCCATGTCGCGGGCTGGACGCCGCTCGGCAATGTCGAGATCTCCCGCAAGCGGGAGCGCCGCCCGCTGTCGGAGCTGCTGGATGGCTGAAAAAACGCCCGCCTGCCCGATCTGCGGCAAGCCGCGCGCGCAGGCGTTCCGCCCGTTCTGCTCGCGCCGCTGCGCCGACGTCGATCTGGCGAAGTGGTTTCGCGGCGACTACGCCGTGCCCGCCGAAGACCAGACCCCCGATGATGCGCCGCCAGCCGATGCGCCGCCAGCCGATACGCCAGACGAGCGCGGCTGAGCGATCAGCCGCCGACGCCGGTCAGCACGGCGGAGATCAGCGCATAGGCCGCGATCCCGCCGATCACGACTTTCGCCACCAGAACGGCGCGGTTCATGCCGTCGCCGCTCATGCCTTCCGCGAAGATCGCATAGGCCACGCCGTATTTGGCGCGCCGCGCGTTCAGTTCGGCGAGCGGATCCTCCGCTTTCGCCGTCGGCGCCGCCTGCGCTGGCTCGGTCATGGCGCATTCCTCCCTGCTGGCTTTCTGCAAAGATCGCGCGCGGCGCGGCGAGGTCAAGCGCGCCCATCGCCTCAGCTCAGCAGGGTATAGACCGCAACCACCAGCACGACGCCGGTGAACACCGTCAGCGCGATCGATGTCGCCTTCGCCGCAAGGGTGACGGCGCGGCCTTTCATCGGCGTGATCACCCAGTCGTGGAACATGCCGTTGCGCGACAGCCCCAGCGCGGCGCGGCCGCGGGGTTCGCTGATCGGCTTTGCGGCGTCGGTTTCGGAAAAGTCGCGCATCGTCTCTGCTCCTCGCACGGCGGGAATGCGCCGGGCGGCGACAGGTCGTGCGATGCGCGCCGCGGTCAAGGGGCCTTGGCGCGTTGTCGCAGCTCGAATTTCTGGATCTTGCCGGTGGAGGTTTTCGGCACCTCGCAGAACACCACCGCGCGCGGCGCCTTGTAGGCGGCCATGCGGTCGCGGCACCAGGCGATGATCTCCGCCTCGGTCGCCTCGGCGCCGGGCTTGAGTTCGATAAAGGCGCACGGCGTCTCGCCCCATTTCTCATCCGGTTTCGCGACCACGGCGGCGAAGGCGACGGCGGGGTGCTTGTAGAGCGCCTCCTCGACCTCGATCGAGGAGATGTTCTCGCCGCCGGAGATGATGATGTCCTTGGCGCGGTCCTTGAGCTGGATATAGCCGTCGGGGTGGGTCACCCCCAGGTCGCCGGAGTGAAACCACCCGCCCGCCAGCGCCGCCTCGGTCGCCGCAGGGTTCTTGTGATAGCCCTTCATCACCACGTTGCCGCGAAACATCACCTCGCCGATGGTCTCGCCGTCGGCGGGAACCGGCGCCAGCGTCTCGGGGTCGAGCACCGCCAGCGCCTCAAGCGCCGCATAGCGCACGCCCTGCCGCGCCTTCTTCGCCGCGCGCTCAGGCGCGGGCAGGGCGTCCCATGCCGGCGTCCACTCGTTGACCACGGCGGGGCCATAGACCTCGGTCAGCCCGTAGAGATGCGTCACGTCAAAGCCCGCCGCGTCCATCCCCGCCAGCACCGGCTCGGGCGGCGGGGCGGCGGCGGTGAGGAACTGCACCCGCTGCGCGAAGGCGCGCCGCTCGGCGTCCGTCGCGTTCAGCAGCGCGCTCATCACGATGGGCGCGCCGCACAGATGCGTCACGCCATGGTCGGCGATGGCGTCATACATCGCCTTCGCGCGCACCTGCCGCAGGCAGACATGGGTTCCCGCGACAATCGAGACGGTCCAGGGAAAGCACCAGCCGTTGCAGTGAAACATCGGCAGCGTCCACAGATAGACCGCCCCTTGCGCCATGCCCGCGTGCACCACGTTGCCGGTCGCCAGCAAGGCCGCGCCGCGATGGTGGTAAAGCACGCCCTTGGGGTCTCCGGTGGTGCCGGAGGTGTAGTTGAGCGCGATGGTGTCCCACTCGTCGGCGGGCGGCGCCCAGGCGAAGTCCGGGTCGCCGCCTCCGAGAAACGCCTCATAGTCGGTCGCGCCCGCCAGCGTCGCGGCGGCGTCGGTGGTGGGATCGGCGTATTCCACCAGCGCGGGCTTCGCCTTGCACAGCGCCAGCGCAGCCTGCGCCAGCGGCGACAACTCCGCGTCCACGATCAGCGCCTTCGCTGCGCCATGATCGAGGATGAAGGCGATCCCAGCCGCGTCCAGCCGCGTGTTGAGCGCGTTCAGCACCGCGCCCGCCATGGGGGCGCCGTAATGCGCCTCAAGCTGCGGCGGCGTGTTGAACAGGAGCGTCGCCACCGTCTCGCCCGGCTGCACCCCCGCGCCCTTGAGCGCCGAGGCCAGCCGCCGCGACCGCGCGTAGAGCGCCGCGTAGTCGCAGCGCCCCGGCCCATGGATCACCGCGACGCGGCCCGGATGCACATGCGCGGCGCGCTCAAGGAACTGCAGCGGCGTCAGCGGCTGGAAATTGGCCGGGCGGCGGGCGAGGTAGTCGGGATCGGTCATTTTCTCGGGCGCTCCTGCGGCGGCGGGACGCGCCCGCGCCTGTCTGCATGGTCAGCGATGCAAGCCTATCGCCCCCGAATCGGCGCCGCAATCGTCGCGCTAGAGCTGCGTCTCCTCCAGCGTCGGCGGCTTGCGCCGCCGCCCGCGCACCAGGTTCAGCGCCTCGACCGACCCGGCGAACACCATCGCGGCGTAGATGAAGCCCCGGTCGATGTGAAAGCCCAGCCCGTCGGCCATCAGCGCCATGCCGATCATCACCAGAAACGCCAGCGCCAGCATCTTGGTGGAGGGGTGGCGCGCCACGAAGCCGGCGATGGGCTGGGCCGCGACCATCATCACGATGATCGCGATCACCACCGCCGCGATCATCACCTCGACATGGTTGGCCACGCCGACCGCCGTGATCACGCTGTCCAGCGAGAACACCAGGTCCAGCACCATGATCTGCCCCAGCACCACCGCGAACACCGCCTTGCCGCCCACGGATTTCTCCGCGTGCTCCTCCCCCTCCACCTCGGCGTGGATTTCGGAGACCGCCTTGTAGATCAGGAACAGCCCGCCCATCAGCAGGATGATGTCGCGCCATGACAGATCGAACCCCGCCAGCGACAGGATCGGCGCGGTCAGCGAGATGATCCACGCGATCGACAGCAGAAGCCCGATGCGCAGCACCAGCGCGCCGCTCAGCCCGATCCGCATCGCACGCCCGCGCTGCTCCGGCGGCAGGCGGTTGGCGACGATCGAGATGAAGATGACGTTGTCCACCCCCAGCACGATCTCCAGCACCACCAGCGTCAGGAAGCTGGCCCAGACGGCCGGATCGCTCAGCATCTCCATCGCGCTCTCCTCGGGTTGCGGCGACGTGACAGATAGGCGCTGCGCGACCGCCGCGCGAGGGCGAAAATGCTGCATGCGCACATCGGTCATGGCGCGGCGCGGGCGATGGCTTTAGGTTGGCTCCGGCAGGGAAGCGCGGCGGGAGAGAACGCAGGCCATGGCGGGATTGTTGGAGGGGCGCAGCGCGATCGTCACCGGCGCGGGCGGCGGCGTGGGGTTGGCCATCGCGCGCCGCTTCGCCGAGGAGGGCGCGACCATCCTGCTCACCGACCGTGACGAGGACGCGCTCGACGCCGAGGCCGACGCGCTGCTCGAGAGCGGCGCCAAGGTGCATCGCTGGTGCTGCAACCTGCGCGAGAAGCTGGGCATCGCCAATCTGATCGCGTCGGCGACCGACCGGCTGGAGCGCATCGACATTCTGGTGAACGCCAACCTCACGCCGGTGCGGGGCGACGCGATGGCGGTGGATGTCGAGACCTTCGACAGCGCCTGGGCCGCCAACGTCCGCTCGGTGTTCCTGCTCAGCCAGGCCGCCGCGCGCCGGATGATCGAGGCGCGCGCGGGCGCCGCAGACGCGCCCGGCGCCGCCATCGTCAACATCTCCTCCATCGCTGCGCAGCGCACCACGCCGCAGCTTTTCCCCTATTCGGTCGCCTGCGCGGCGCTGGAGCAGCTCACGCGGTCGATGGCGGTGTCGCTGGCGCCCAGCGGGGTGCGGGTGAACGCGGTGGCGCTGGGCGCGGTGATGACGCGCGCGATGGTCGTGGCGCTGCGCGAGACCGAGGGCCTGCGCGAGGCTTTGGTGCGCGCGACGCCGATGGGGCGGATCGGCGAGGCTGACGAGGCGGCGGAGGCGGCGCTCTACCTCGCCTCGCCGCGCGCCAGCTTCATCACCGGGCAGATCCTGGCGGTGGACGGCGGCCGCATGGCGCTCGACCCGCTGGCCACGCCGCAGCAATAGCCGCCATGACCGCCGCTCAGCGCGCCTATGCGGCGCTGTCGGGGCGTGATCCGGCGCCGCCCGCCGCCGCGCAGGATTTCCTCACCCATGTCGCCGCGCTGGCGGCGACCAAGCTCGCCGACGGGTTGATCAACCCCAAGCTGGCGCTGGCCTGGCTGCTGGGCGCGCTGGGGGCGCCCGCCTGGGCGCTGGGGCTGCTGGTTCCCATCCGCGAGGCCGGCGCGCTGGCGCCGCAACTGCCGCTGGCGCCGATGGTGGCGGCGGCCCGCCTGCGCAAGCGGCTGTGGGCGCTGGCGTCGGCGGCGCAGGGGCTGGCCGCGCTGGGGATCGCGGGCGCGGCGCTGACGCTCGACGGCGCGGCGGCGGTCTGGGCGATAATGGGCTGTCTCGCGGTTCTGTCGCTGGCCCGCGCGCTCGGCTCGCTCAGCCACAAGGACGCGCTGGCCCGCACGGTTGAGAAGGGCGCGCGCGGCGCGGCGCTGGGGCTGGCGGCGACGCTGGGGGCGGCGGGCGCCGCGCTGTTCGCCGCCGCGCTGACGCTGGGCTGGATCGCGCCCACCGTGGCGGTCGTCGCCGCCGCCGTCGCGCTGGCGGGCGCGCTGTGGCTGGCGGCGGCGGCGCTGTTTCTGACGCTGCACGAGACGCCGCAGAACGGGGAGGGCGCCGGGGATGGCGCGCGGATCGGCCATGGCGCGCTGCTCGCCGCGCTGCGCGACGACGCGCAGTTGCGCCGCTTCATCGTCGTGCGCGCCCTGCTGACCGGCACGGCGCTGGCGCCGCCGTATCTGGTGATGCTGTCGGGGTCGCTGGCGGCGCTGGGGCCGCTGCTGCTGGCCTCGGCGGCGGCGTCGGTGGCGTCGGGCTATGTCTGGGGGCGGCTCTCCGACCGCTCCAGCCGCCGGGCGCTGATCGCGACCGGGGCGCTGGGGGCGGCGGTGTGCGGCGCGGCGGCGTTGTCGGGCGCGCTGACCGGCGGGCTTGGCGGCGCGTTTGGCGCCGCGGCGGCGGTGTTTGCGCTGCAAGTGGCGCATGAGGGCGTGCGCGGCGCGCGCAAGGTGCACCTCACCGACATGTCCGCCGACGGCGACCGCGCGCTCAACACCGCGCTCTCCAACACCGCCATCGGCCTTGTGCTGCTGGCGGGCGGCGCGATGGGGGCGGTGGCGACGGCCTTCGGCGCCTGGGCCGCGCTCGCCGCCTTCGCCGCGATGTGCGCCTGCGGGGCGGCGCTGGCGACCGGGCTGGACGAGGCGCAGCGCGGCTAGACGGCGCTACAGCGCCACCCATGCGCCGCCGTCGCGCGACGAGCGCACGCAGGCGTCCACGAACGCCACCCCCGCCACGCCCTCCGCGACGCCGGGAAAAGTCACCTCCGGCGGGACAGCCGCCCCGGCGCGGCGGGCGCGGATCGCGGCGGCGGCCTCGGCGTAGAGGGTCGCGAAGCCCTCCAGATAGCCCTCCGGGTGCCCGGCGGGGATGCGGCTGACGCGGGTTCCCGCCGGGTGCGCGCCGGGGCCGTTGCGGGTGAGGCGGCGGTGCGGCTCGCCCAGCGGGGCGTGCCACAGGGTGTTGGGTTCCTCCTGCGACCACGCGAGCGACCCGTTCTCGCCATAGACCCGCAGCCGCAGCCCGTTCTCATGCCCCGGCGCCACCTGCGAGCACCACAGCATCCCCTTGGCGCCGCCCTCAAAGCGCAGCAGCACATGGGCGTTGTCGTCCAGCGCGCGGCCCGCCACGAAGCTGTCGAGGTCGGCGCAGAGCGCCGAAAGCGTCAGCCCGGTGACGAAGGTCGCGAGGTTCAGCGCGTGGGTGCCGATGTCGCCGGTGGCGCCGCCGGCGCCGGAGCGGGCGGGGTCGGTGCGCCAGGCGGCCTGTTTCTGACCGGTTTCCTCCAGCCTGCGGCACAGCCAGTCCTGCGCGTATTCGACCTGCGCCACGCGGATCGCGCCCAGCGCCCCCTCGGCGACCATGGCGCGCGCCTGCCGGATCATCGGATAGCCGGTGTAGTTGTGGGTCAGCACGAACAGCGCGTCGGATTTCGAAGCGATTTCCGCCAGTTCCCGCGCGTCCTTCAGCGTCGCCGTCAGCGGCTTGTCGCAGATGACATGCACGCCGCGCTCCAGAAACGCCTTGGCGGGCGCGAAGTGCATGTGGTTCGGCGTGACGATGGCGACCGCCTCGATCCCGTCGGCGCGCGCCGCCTCCGCTTCGGCCATCGCCGCGAAGTCGTCATAGACCCGCGCCGGGTCGAGGCCCAGATCGGCGCCCGACAGCCGCGATTTCTCGGGCGTGGCCGACAGCGCGCCCGCGACAAGCTGGAAATGC
>CAZRFB010000050.1:0-14342 GCA_964599185.1 uncultured Rhodobacterales bacterium
TTTCGTTTCCTCTCGCCGATCGCGGCGCTGGAGACCCGGCTGAGCGACACGCTGCGGATCGTGGTCGCGCCACGGCAAACCGGCCAGGATCCAAGGGTCGCGATCGTCACGATCACCGAGGAGACGCTGGTTCAGTTTCCTTACCGCTCGCCCATCGACAGGCTCTATCTCGCAGGTCTGGTGCAGGCGCTGGCCGACGCCGGGGCGCGGATGCTGGTGCTCGACATCCTGTTCGACCAGCCGACCGAGCCTGAAAAGGACCGGGCGCTGATCGCGGCGCTGCGCGCCTTTCCAGGACCGGCGCTTGCGGCGTGGGGCGATGCGCGCGCCGGGCTGATCGATGCGCAGCAGCGTTTTCTTGAGGATTTTGCCGCCGAAGCCGGGCTGACCCTCGGCTTCGCCAACGTCGTCACCGACGACGACGGCGTGGTGCGCAGGTTTGCGACAACCCTTGGCGGAACCGACCGGCTGTCGCTGCCGGCTGAGGCCGCAGGAGCGCTGCCGGGCGCGCAGCCGCCGCGCGCGCAGGTTGTCGGCGGGGTGATCGACTGGCGGCCGCCGGCGAGCGCCAACGCGACGCTTTTCCAGCAGATACCGTCGATGCGGCTGACCGATCCGCCGAACCAGGCGGTCGGCGCGGCCCTGGCGCGGGCCTTGCGCGACCGGGTGGTGTTCGTCGGCGCCGATCTGGATCAGCAGGACCGGCATCAGACGCCGCTCGCGGTCGATCCGGCGAACCGGCGGACGATCCCCGGCGTCGCCATCCAGGCGGCGATCTTCACCCAGCTTCTGGACGGACGCGCGCCGCCGCTTGCGGGCCCGGCGCTGGCGGCGGCGGTCGTGGCGGCGATGGGGGCCGTCGGCGCCGTGATCGGCCTTCTGCGATGGGCGCTGATGTGGAAGGCGGCGGCGACGACGGCGGTTCTGCTGGCCTACGCGGTCGTGGTCTATGGTCTGGCGGGCGAGCGCGCGCTGTTTCTGCCCGTCGCCCCGGCGCTGGCGGCGGCGACGGCGGCCTCGCTGTTCTCGCTCAGCATCGACAGCTATCTGTCCCGCCGCGACGAAAAGTTCATCCGCCGCGCGTTTTCGCATTATCTGGAGCCCGCGATGGTCGAACAGCTGGCGCGCGATCCCGACTCGTTGCGCCTTGGCGGCGAACGGCGCGAGCTTTCGCTGCTGTTCACCGACATCGAGGGCTTCACCACCACGGCGGAGAAACTGCCGCCCGAACAGCTCACGCTCCTGATGAACGCCTATTTCGACGCGATGTGCGCCGTGGTGCTGGCGCATGGCGGCACCATCGACAAGTTCATCGGCGACGCCATCGTGGCGATGTTCGGCGCGCCGCGCCCCTTGCCCGACCACGCGCTGAGGGCGCTGCTCTGCGCGGCGGAGATGGACCGCACGGCGGAGGCGTTCCGCGCGCGCAACGGCGCCCTCGGCATCGGCGCCACGCGGATCGGCGTGCACAGCGGCGTCGCCACGGTGGGCAACTTCGGCGGCAGCACCCGGTTCGACTACACCGCCATCGGCGACACGGTGAACATCGCCGCGCGGCTGGAGAACGTGAACAAACGCTTCGGCACAAGGGTCGCCGTCAGCGAGGAGACGCTCGCCGCCGCGAAGGCGGCCTCCGGCCCGGAGGCCGCGCTTCCCGCGATGCAGACGATCGGCCGCGTTGGTCTGAAGGGCAAGACGCAGGCGGTGTCGATCTTCGCCATCGCGACCCATGACGACCGGGCCCTGCTGGACGCCTACGAAGCCGCCTTCGCGCTGATCGACACCGACCCCGCCGCAGCGCTGAGCGCCTTTGAAGCCATGCACCGGGCGAGCCCGGACGACTCCCTGCCCGCCTATCACTTGCAGCGCCTGTCGGCGGGTGTCGCAAGCACGGTGGTGGCGAGCGCGTGACACCCCCGTTTCCTCCTGAACGCCAAAACTTTGTTGAAGATTCGCATGGAACCGCGTTAACGTTTTCAACTGCGGCATGCTTGGGACGATTGGCGCCCCGGCGCACAGGAGGAGACGACATGCGCATTTCAGCGTTGTTCCTGACCCTCGCCAGCATCGGCGCCGCCTTCGCGCCGCAGGCGCCCGCCGCCGACGCCGTCGTTCTCGAAAGTTCGGTGGACGCGCTGACGGTTGGCGCCGTGATCAACGATCAGCAGAGCATATCCATCCCGGCCGGGCGGAGCGTGACCGTCATCATGGCCGACGGCGAGACGCGCGTGATCGCGGGCGCCTACAGCGGGACGCTTGCGGCGGCGACCGGTTCGGCGAGCGGCGCCGCCTCGGCCCTGACGGGATCGCGCGGCGCCGACACCCGCGTTCTCGGGGCGGTCCGGGCGCCAAAATGGGAAAGCGGGAATTAGCGGACGGGCGTCGGCGGCGTGGTCTGATCCGACGGTGGCGCGACGTGCGGCGACGCTGGTTCTGGGGATCGTCATGACTGCCGTGATCACCGCTTCGGCCACTGCGCAGACCGCCGTTCAGGAAGTGACGGCGCGGCGCAGCCTTGATCGCGCCACCGCGCCGCAGCCGTTGCCGGAGGCGCGGGTCCGGTTCACCTCGCAACGGGCGCCTGCGAACGCCGATCAGATCCGCTTCACGCTGAACGGCGTGACCCTTGTCGGCGCCACAGCTTTTGACGCGGACGCGCTGAGCGCGCTCTACGCGCAGGACATCGGCCGTGAGATCACGCTGACGCAGGTTTTCGGCGTCGCCGCCGCGCTGCAGGATGCCTATCGGGCCGAAGACATGATCTTCACCCGCGTCATCGTCCCCGCGCAGGAGATCATCGACGGCGTGGTGCGCCTTGAGGTGATCGAGGCCCGGATCGACGACATCGTGCTCGAGGAGCCGGAGGGGCCGGTCGGCCCGGTCAGGGCGCTGGCCAGGCGCATGGCCGCCGCGCTGATCGGCGTTGATAACCCCACCGGCGCCCAGATCGAGCGCGCGATCCTGAACATCAACGAACTGCCCGGCGTCACGCGCGCCACCATCGTGCCGCAACCCACGGGCGGCGCGTCGCGCGGCGGGCTGACGCTGTATCTCAACATCGAGCGCGATCCGTTCGAGGCGGTGCTCTACGCCGACAATCGCCAGACGCCCGCGATCGGACGCAACGTCGCCGGCGCCACCGTCACCCTCAAGTCCTACAGCGCCGCCGCCGACACCACCTCGTTGTCGATTTTCAATTCCTTCGACGTGTTCTCCGACCGCGTGCCGGAAACCGGCGCGGTGGACGGCCCCGGCGACTTCGACGAGCGCACCACGCTTTACGCGCAGCATCAGCGCGCGGTCGGAACCGACGGCGCCACCGTCGCGGTCAAGGGTCTCTACAGCCGGACGCGGCTGGGCGACGATCTGGCGTCGGTCGGCGTCACGGGCGATCAGGTGTTCGCCTCGGCCGAACTGAGCTATCCCATCATCCGCTCGAGAAGCCGCGAAGTCGGGGTCTCGGCGCAGTTCGACTATCTCGATTCGGAAACGGACATCTCGAACGGCCGGCTGCGCATCAGCGACGACCGGATTCGCGCGGCGGCGGTTTCGCTCAGCGGCCTGCAGCGCGACGCGCGGGGCTACACGTCGTTCAACGCGACGGTCCGGCAGGGTCTGGACATTCTGGACGCCACGCAATCCGACGACCTTGAGCGCAGCCGTTTCGATGGCGAGGCCGTCTTCACCCTGATCCGGGGCGAAGCCGAGCGGCAGGTCGCGCTCGACGGCGCGTTCGACATCTTCGCCAGGGTCGGCGCCCAATACGCCTTCGATCCGTTGCTGGCGGCCGAGGAATTCGCCATCGGCGGCTTGTCCTACGGCCGCGGGTTCGATCCGTCCGAGTTCACGGGCGAACATGGCGTCGGCGCGAGCGCCGAGCTGCGCCGGAACTGGCGGCTGGACCTGATGGGCGTTCAGCTTTCCCTGCAGGGCTACGGTTTCGCCGATTACGGCGTGATCTGGAACGTCAAGGACGGTGAGCCGAAAAGGGAGGACCTGTTTTCCGCTGGCGGCGGCGTCCGGTTCTACTTGCCGCAAGACGCGTTCGTGGAGGCCGAGATCGCTGTGCCCATCGATCAGCCGCTGACGCGGGTGAACAGCGACGGCGAGCAGATCTCCGGCGCGCGTTTCTTTCTCACCCTCTCCAAGCGGTTCTAGCGATGGGTGTCGGCGCGCCGCGACGGGGATCCTGCGCAGCGTCAGCCGCTCTGACGCTGACGAGCCTGCTGTGCGGATTCGATCCCGCCGCCGCCGGCCCGCAAGGCGGCGTCGTGACCGCAGGCGACGCGCGCATCGTGACCGAGGGCGCGCGCACCACCATCACGCAAGGCTCCGGGAAGGCCGTCATCGACTGGAGCGGTTTCGACATCGACCCCGGCGACGTGGTCGATTTCCGCCAGCCCGGCGCCGACGCGATCGCGCTGAACCGCGTGCTCAGTCAGACGCCGACGCAGATCCGCGGCCAGTTGCTGGCCAACGGCGCCGTCTGGATCGTCAACCGCAACGGCGTCGTCTTCCACGCAGGCTCGGTGGTGGATGTCGGCGGGCTGCTCGCGACCACGGCGGACATCGACACCGCCGACTTCATGGCGGGCCGCATGCGCTTCGGAACGCCGGGAGAGGCGGGGGCCGCCATCGTCAACGAGGGCGAGATCACCTTCGGCGAGGCCGGTCTCGCCGCCTTTGTCGCGCCCGGCGTCGAGAACAGGGGCGTCATCGCCGGCAAGCTCGGCAAGGTGGTCATCGCGGGCGCCGAGACCTTCGCCATCGACCTGGCGGGCGACGGCCTGTTCGCCTTCGCCGTCAAGGACGGCGCCGGACAGGCGACAACCACGGGCCGCGTCGAGAACCCGGGCGGACATATCCTGATCACGGCGGCGTCGGCGCAACAGCTTGTGGAGAGTCAGGTTTCGGTGGGCGGGGTCGTGGCGGCGACGACGGCGCAGACGCGGCAGGGCCGCATCGTGCTGTCGGGCGACGGCGCGGTTTCCGTGACCGGCGCGCTCGACGCGGGAGCGACCCGGGCGGGCGAGAGAGGCGGCGCCGTCGCCGTGGCGGGGCGCACGATCCGGCTGGGGCCGCAGGCCAGGATTGACGTCTCCGGTCCCGCGGGGGGCGGGGTCGTTTCGCTGGGCGGCGGCCGTGACGCCGCCCCGAAGACGCCCACCGCAAGAGTGGCGGTGGCGAAAGGCGCCCGCATCGCCGCCGACGCCGCAGGCGTCACAAGCGCGACAGACGCCGCTGGCGTCACAAGCGCGACAGACTCCGCAGGCGTCACCGGCGCCGCAGGCGATGGCGGAACGGTCACGATCTGGTCAACCGAGGCGACGGCGTTCGACGGACTGGCGACCGCCCGCGGCGGGGCGCTGGGCGGCGACGGCGGCTTCGTCGAAATTTCATCCGCCGGGTTGCTGCGCTTTCACGGCGCGGCCGACCTCTCGGCGCCGCACGGCGCCGCAGGGCGGCTGCTCTTCGATCCCACCGACATCGTGATCGGCGCCGTCGGCGCGCAGGACGCCCAGCTTGGCGACGCCGAGATCCTGTTCGGCGATCTTGACGGCGCCGCGAGCAGCTTCACCCTAAGCGCCGATGCGATCAACGGCGCTGCGGCGGACGTGCGCCTTGAGGCGGAGCAGGACATCGTCGTCGATGCGCCGCTGAACACGCCCTTCAGCATGAGCTTCAGGGCGGGACGCGACATCGTGCTGAACGCTGACGTGACCGGTGACGGCCTGGCGTTCGCCGCTGACGCCGATTTCTCAAGCATGTCCGGCCCCGCCCCGGACGGGGCAGGCACGATCCGGTTCACCGGCGGCAAGATCGCGGGACGGACGATCAGTCTGGAGACAGGCGAGGCCCTGGCGCTGGGCGATGTGCTCTCGCTGGAAAATCTGGCGCTGCGCACCTCCGCAGATGCGGTGACGCAGCTATCCGGCGCCGCGATCACGGTCGGCGGCGCGCTGACGCTCGACGCGGCCAGCGTGACCGTGACAGCCGCCGGCGCGCTGACGCTGGGCGCCGTGACGGCGGACGCGCTCGACGTCGCGGCGGGCGGGGCGATCACCCAGAGCGGCGCGCTGAGCGTGGCGGGCGCGGCGGGGTTTGCGGCGCAGGACGGCGCGGCGGCGCAGGACGTGACGCTGACGCTGACCAACGCTTTCGGCGGCCCGGTCTCGGCGCAAGGCGCCGCCGTGGCGCTGAGCGCGCTGGGGCCGCTGAGCCTCGGGGCCGTGACGGCGGACGCGCTCGACGTGGCGGCGGGCGGGGCGATCACCCAGAGCGGCGCGCTGAGCGTGGCGGGCGCGGCGGGGTTCGCGGCGCAGGACGGCGCGGCGGCGCAGGACGTGACGCTGACGCAGGCCAACGCTTTCGGCGGGCCGGTCTCGGCGCAGGGCGCCGCCGTGGCGCTGACCGCGCTGGGGCCGCTGACGCTGGGGGCCGTGACCGCCGACGCGCTCGACGTCGCGGCGGGCGGCGCGATCAACGACAGCACGGGCGCTAGGATCGAGGTCGCCGGCGCAGCCCGCTTTGACGCGGACGGCGGAGCAGCCAACATCGCGCTCGACAACGACGATGCGGCCGACCGCCACCGCTTCGGCGGCGCGGTTTCGGTTGAGGGCCGCAACCTCTCACTCATCGCCGATGCGAACCTGACGCTTGGCGCCATGCGAGCGACGGGCTTGGGCGGCGGGGCGGCGTTCCTGGCGGCGCGCGGCGGGGCCGTCTCCGATGGCGCCGGAGGCGTGCTGGATGTGGGCGGCGCGACCGCCATCGAGGCCGCCGCAGACATCGCGCTCGACAACGCCGCGCACCGTTTCGGGAGCGGGGGCGTCTCCTTCAGCGCGGGCGGTGACGCGACCATCGCATCGTCGTCCGGCCTTGTGGTGCGCGACAGCGCGGCGGGCGGCGCCGTCTCGCTGACGGCGCTGAGCGGCGATCTGAGCATCGAGGCGGTGACGGCGGGAGGCGCGCTGCTGGCCCGCGCGGCGGGCGGCGTGCAGGCGCGCGACATGCGCGCCGCTGGCGCGACGTTTGGCGCGACGGGATCGACCCAGGGCGCCGCCAGCCCGGCGCCGGGTCCGGTCGCGATCCGCGGCGCCATCGTCGGCGCGGGCGGCCTCGCCGCCGCAAGCCTGACCGAGGTCGCCCTCGCCGATGTGGCCATCGACGGGCCGGTGACGGTCAGGGCGCCGCAACAGAGCTATCGCTATGTCCGCGCCGCGCCTTGGCGCGCGGGGGCGGCCGTCGATTTCAACGCGGACGTCGCCGGAGACGCGTCGGCGATCGACCTGCTGACGCTAGACCGGATCACCTTCGGCGCCGACATCGCCGCGTCTGCGCGGGCGGTGCGCTTCGGCTTTCTGCGCACGTTCGGCGACCTCGCCCTGACGGCGCTGAGCGGCGACGTGGCGCGCCTGACCGACGCGGAGATCGACTTCGTCGGCGCGGCGGCCCCGGGGCTGAGCGTGGCGCTCGGGCGCTCGGCGGGCGTCGCGACGGCGGCGGACGCCGACGGGGCCTTCGGACGGCTGCTCGATGTCGGCGGCGCCGCCGCATTCGCCGCAAGCGGCGCCGTCGTCGTGACCACCGCTGCGAACCCCGTCGGCGGCGCGCGCCTCTACGCGGCGATCACGGGACCGGTCAGCGTCGCCGCCGCAGCCGCCACCATCGAGGAGGCTGACGCCATGCGGCTTGGCGCCGTCGATGTGACCGGCGACGCCCTGTTCCGCTTCAACGCGGATGAGGGGGCGGCGGGCGACGAGGCGCTGACGCAGACGCCGGGCGACGGGGTGCGCGTCGGGGGCGCGCTTGCAGTGGTTTCAGGCGCCCACGCAGGCGCGCGCGACGCGGCCGAACTGGGCGCCGAACTGGGAGACGTCGCGCTGACCGACGGCGCCAACGCCTTTGACGGGGTGCGCATCGTCGCGCGCGACGCGGCGCTAGGCGATCGCGACGGCTTTCAGATCGCTGGCGGATCGCTGTCGGGCGGCCTCACGGTTGGCGCCGCCGCCGCGCCGCAGCCGGGCGATGTCGCCCTGTCCGATCTGGACGCGGGCGGCGACGTGACGCTCCACGTCGCCGGATCGGCGGACCTTGCCCGCGTCGCGGTCGGCGGCGGCGGGGCGCGCGCGCTCGACGTCTCGGCGGCGGGCGGCGTGATCGCGTCCGATCTGCGCGTCGCGGGCGGCTTCGCCGTCGCCTCGGCGGGCGGCGCCGTCGCGGCGACGCGCTTCGCGCTGGGGTCGGGCGCGTTCTCGGCGGCGGGCGCCCTGTCGCTGACGGCGGGCAGCCTTGGCGCGGTCACCGCCGACGCAGGCGGCGCGCTGGCGCTGTCCGATCTGGCGCTGGCGGAGGCGACCGCGACGGCGGGCGGGGCGCTGACGGCGGACGCCGTCCGGGCGGCGGGGCCGCTGACCCTTCGCGGCGCGACGGTCACGCTGGGAACGCTGGCGTCGGGCGGCGCGCTGACGCTTGAGGCGCGCGCTGGCGATGTCGCCCTGGCGGCGGACCGCACGGCGGCGCCGGACGACGTGGCGGTTGTGGGACCGGCTGCGCTGACGATCACGCCGCCTGCGGGCGGGGCGGGCGACACGACAGGCGGCGCGGCGGGCGTCGTGCTCGGCCGCGACCCGTTCGGCGCGCGGATCGACGCGGCGGGCGCGGCGTCGCTCACGGCGACGGGCGCCATCGCCCTGCCGCGCGAGGCGCTGTCGCTGGGAAGGCTGCACAACAGCTTCAGCGGCCCGGTGACGGCGCAGGCGGGCGGGTCGGCCGTCCTCGCAACGCGCGACGCGCTCAGCATCGCGGGCGCCGTCGCGGGCGATCTTTCGCTGATGTCGAATGCGGACAATGCGGGGGCGGATAACGGCGTTGCGCAGCATGGCGCGCTGAGCGTCGGCGGGGCGTTGGTCGTTTCGACCGGCGATCACGGCGGCGCGCCGATCGCGGCGCCGTCGATCCTTGGCGATGTCACCTTGAGCGCATTGGACAACCGCTTCGGCGGGCCGGTGCGGGTGATCGCGGCGGACGCCGCGCTGACCGCCGCCGCAGGGTTCGACATCGCCGCGACGCGCGTCGGCGGCGACCTGCGCGCGCAGGTGGTCGCGGGCGGCGCCGGTGAGCGGCTGAGCCTCGCCGACGTGCGCGCGGGCGGCGCCGTCACGCTCAGCGCGCCCGGCGCGGTCACGCTGTCTCAGGTGGTCGCCGACGGCGCGCTGACGGCGCACAGCGTTTCCGGCGCGCTTGACGCCGCCGACGTGGCGGCGGGCGGCGCCGATCTGCGCGGCGAGGGCCTTGCGCTGCAAAGGGTTCGCATCGCGGGCGCGTTGCGCGCCGACAGCGGCGCCGGACAGGCGACGGCCGAGGATCTTGGCGTGTCGGGGGCGGCGTCCATCGACGCCGGGGGCGCGGCGTCGGCGACGCGGTTCGACACCGCCGGGCTGACCCTGTCCGCAGGCGGCGCGATCGCGCTGGCCGACGGTCGCGCGGGCGATCTGTCGCTGACGTCCGCGGCGGGGATCACGGCGCGGAACCTGCGGCTTGGCGCGCTCGACGCCCGGGCCGGCGACGGCTTGCGCATCGAGCGCGCGCTGGCGGCCGGCGCCGTCGCGCTGTCGGCGGCGCGCGGCGACATCGTGCTGGGCGCGCTGGATGTGGGCGGGTCGCTGACGGCCGCTGCCCCTGCCGGCGACATCGCGACGACCGGGGCCGGGCAGGCGCTGGCCGCCGTGCGGGTCGCGGCGCCAAAGACCGGCGGACTCGCCGACACGCTCGCGCCCGAAGCGCGCGCGACGGGCGTTGTGACGGTCACCGGCGACACGCGGCTGATCGCGGGCGGCGCCGTCGCGCTGGTCGATGACGCGACGGGCGCCGCCGACAATGACTTCCGGGGCGGCGTCGGCGCCCGCGCGGGTGGCGACGTGATGCTGAACGACGCGAACGGCATCATGCTGGGCGTCGGCGGCGCGGCGCCGATGGGGATCGTCGCGGCGGGCGCGCTGCGCGTCGAGGCCGGGGGAGCGATCACCGGCGCCGGGGGCCGCGACGCGGCGCTGGACGTCGGCGCCGACGCGCTGTTCATCGCCGGGGGCGACGTGCTGCTGGCCAACGCCGCCAACCGTGTTGGCGGCGCCGTTGGCGCGCAGGGCCGCGACGTGACGCTGAGCGAGGCGGCGTCGGTCATCCTCGGGCCGGTCACAGCGGCGCGCGACCTGCGCATCACGGCGGGCGCCGGGGGCGATGCGGGCGACGCGGCGATCAGGCAGGTCGGCCGCGTCACGGTCGCCGACGCCGAGGCGCGCGCGGCGGAGCCTGCGCGCCGCGCATCCGGAACCGCGCAGGCCGGGGCGCCGGTCAGCCGGACGGGGCCGATCCGGGTGGCGGGGGCGAGCGACTTCTCGACCGGGCTGGACCCTGCGCTCTCTCTTGCGGCGGCGCGCCCGTCGGCCGACCGCGCGCTGTCGATCACCGATCCGCAGAACGGCTTTGGCGGCCAGGTGGCGCTGCGCCGCATCGCGGGCGACGCCACGCTTGTGGAGGAAAGCGCCGGGCCTGCGTCCAGAATCGGCCCCGCGACGCAGCATGTCGCCAACTGGGAGGTCGCGGGATCGAGCCGCATCGTCACGACGGATGCGCTGGTGTTTCTGGGGCGGCTCTCCGCGCTGGACGACGCGACAGCCGCGCCGCCGCGGCTTGCGCGCCCGACCGCCCAGCCTGCGACCCTGCAAGGCGTCGCGGGCCTTGCGCCAGAGTCGCTGCGGCTGGATCTGCCGGACGGGAAAAGCTTCGTGATCGACACCACAGGCGCCGGTTCGGCGCCCGCCGGGGCGGCGGTGCGCTTCGACCGCCCGGTGAACGGCCTCAACGCCGCGCCGCCGCTGGGAACGCCCGCCATCGGGGCGCAGCGCGCGGGCCTTGGTTCGCTGAGCGTCACCGCAGGCGGCGGCGAGATCCGGTTTCGCGATTTCGTCGGCGCGGTGAATCCCATCGGCGCGGTGACGCTGCGCGGCGGCGATTTCTACGCCGGTTTCACCTTTGCGGACGCCGGTCAGGACGCGCTGGCGCTTGCGGCGCCGACGCGCTTTCTGTTCGATCTCGCAGCGCCCAACGATTTCTTCTTCACCGGACCGCTCAGGATCAATGTCGGGGGCGCGCTTCTGGCCGCCGCGCCGCCAGGGCAGGCGGACGCCTTCGACAGCGCGAACGCCTATTTCGGGATCAACACGCCCGGCCTGAGCTTCGGCGACCTGATCCAGCCCGCCTCGGCTGAAGCCTTCGGCTATATCGGCGACACCCGTCAGCGCATCGGCGGGCTGCTGCCGGTGACGCCGCAGCGGGGGCCGCAGTTCCGCTTCAACAACTGCGTTGTCGGCGATGTCGGCGACTGCACGAATTTTCCCCTGCCCAATGTGTTGAACCAGGTGCTCATCGTCACGCCGCCGGTGCTCGACATCGACGCGGAGGCGCTGCTCGAACTGTTCGGCAGTTTCGGCAACGAGGAGCTGTGGGGCCTGCCGCCCAGCTTCGCCGCCGATTTCGTCAGCCCGACGCAGCCCTGCGCGGAGAACGACCAATGCTGAGGCTTGCGGCGGCGCTTGTCGGGCTTGCGCTGATCGCCTCATGCGTCGGGACGTCGGTCGAGGACGGCGGCGCCCCTGCGGCGCGATCGCGCGCCGACGCGGACCTGTGCAGGCAGGTCGATGAGTTGCTTCTCTCGGGTCAGCGCAACAGCTTCAGCCTGAAGTTCGCCGAAGCCGAAAACGCCTTCGTGGGGTTGCTGGCGCTCTACGGCGCGCATGACGTCGCCGGCCAGTGTCCCGATCGCCCGTCCCGCGCCTTCACCCTGATGAATCAGGCCCTCGCGCATTCCAGTCAGGAGCGGTTCGCGACCGCCTTCGGCCTGTTCGCGCGCGCCGACGCCCTCCTGTCCGACGGGACCGGGATCGCGCCCGGGCGGCTGGAGCGGGAACGCGCGCTGCTCAAGGCGTATCGCGCGCAGGACCTGCTGAACCGCTCCGCCGTGATCGGCGCCCGCGAACTGACCGAGGCGGCGGCGGATGCGTTCCCCGAGTCGCTCGATGTCGCGTCGCTCGCCGTGTCGCTTGAGGACGCCATCGTCGGCGGGTCGGACGAGTCGCGCCGATCGGTGATCGACTCCGCCGCCAACAGCTACGCCCGCGCGCACATTCTTTTGCTGGAGGGCGACCTCGACGGCTCGATGGACTCGATCAACGAGGCGCTCGACCTCGTCAACCTGGTCCCGCGGTCGGCGGCGCTCTACCGCCCGCGTTTTCTCGCGCAGCGGGCGCTGATCGCCTACGAGCGGCGCGACTATGAGGCGGCGCGCCGCGACGCCGAAAGCGCCGCCGACAGCTTCGCCGCGCTGCTGGCGCGGTCGCCGCTCGAAGCGCGCGCGCGCATCACGCACGGGCGCGCGCTGGCGGCGCTTGGCCGGATCGAGGAGAGCCTTGCGGAGTATGAGCGCGGGTTCAGGATCTACGAAGAGACCCCCGTGATCGTCGAATTCCGCACGATCTGGCCCTATTTCCAGTTGAGTCTGGCGCAGGCGGCGCGCAACCCCGACGCCCGGCGGGACCATGCCGCGCGCATGTTCCGCGCCGCGCAGGTGATCCGCCGCTCGATCACCGCGCAAACCGTCTCCGGGGCGGCGGCGCTGCTGGCGCAGGGCGACACCGAAAAGGCCGACGCCGTGCGCGCCTGGCGCGCCGCTGAGGAGCGTTTCGCCACCATCAAGGCGCTCCAGATCATCCAGTTGCAGGATCCGCTCAACCAGAGCGAACAGAGCGAACGGCTGGCGCGCGAGGTCGCCGCCGCGGGAGGCGAGGTCGAACGGCTGCGCGCGGCGCGAGACCGGATTTCGCCCGAATACGGCGCCGCGATCGCCGCCCCGGTCTCGCTGGAGGAACTGCAGGCCGCGCTGCGGCCCGACGAGGCGCTGATCCAGATCGCCACCGGCGAGCCGCGCTCGATGATCTTCGTGGTGACCAGAACCGAGGTGTCGGCGCATGCGCTGCGGGCGACCGAAAGCCAGATCGCCACCATCGTCGCGGCCGTCCGGCAGGCGGTGAAGGTTGACGGGAAAGGCTATGTCCCCGCCTTCAAGGCCGATCTGGCCCACACGCTGCACGACCTGATCTTTCGCGACAGCGCGGCCGCGATCGCGGGCTACGGCAAGCTGGTGATCGCCGCCTCCGGCGCGTTGCAAAGCCTGCCGTTCGAACTCTTGGTCACGGCGCCGCCGGACAGCGCGCCGGACGCCGGATGGCTGCGGCGCGGCGACTACAGCGCGATACGCTGGCTGGGCGCGGAAAAGGCGCTGTCCTATGTGCCAAGCCCGCGCAATCTGGTGGACATCAGGCGCGGGGTCGGCGCCAGCCGGGGGCGGCGCGCCATCGCGGCGTTCGGCGACTTCACGCCGGGGGTCGAGCCTGAAAAGATCCTGCGCGCCGCCGACCTGCCCGCGAACTGCATCGGCCTCGCGCGCGCCATCGACGACATCGGCGCCCTGCCGGGCACGGCGGCCGAGGTCGCCGCCGTCGCCGGACTGTTCGGCGCCAGCGCCGAGGCGCGCACCGGCGCCGCCTTCACCGAAGCGGCGATCAAGGCGGCGTCGGCGGCGGGAACGCTGGCGGACTTTCGCGTGGCGCACTTCGCGACGCACGGGGTTCTGTGGCCGTCGCCGGATTGCTTCACCGAACCGGCCCTGACCGTGTCGGCGACGGACGCCGAGGACAGCGACGGGCTGCTGACGGCGTCCGAAATCCGCGCGCTGCGGCTGGACGCGCAACTGGTGGTGCTGTCGGCGTGCAACACCGCCTCGACCTATCTGGCGTCGCTGGGCGGCGATGCGGCGGCGCGGGCGCGGGCGGCCCGCGGCCTTGCGGGCGGGGCTGCGGGCGGGCCGCCGTCGGCGTCGCTGATCCTGCGCGAGAGCGGCGGCGGCGGCGAAAGCCTTTCGGGCCTGGCGCGCGCCTTCTTCAGCGCCGGGGCGCGCACCGTGCTGGCGACGCACTGGCCGGTGGCCGACGCCGAGACAACCGGCCTGATGGTGGATTTCTACACGGCGCTGCGCGACGACGGCGCAACCCTGACGGACGCCCTGCAGCGCGCGCAGGCCGCGCTGCGCGCCGCGCCGGAGACCTCGCACCCGTTCTTGTGGGCGCCGTTCGTCCTGATCGGCGACGGCGACCTGACGCTGGGCGACGCCGCCATCTGATCGGACGACCCCGGCGGCCCTGCGCCGCCCGCGCCCGCCCGGTCAACAGAGTGGATCAACGGCGCGGAGGCGGGCCGGTGGGCAGGGGCGAGGGCCGCCGGACAGG
>CAZRFB010000051.1:0-2834 GCA_964599185.1 uncultured Rhodobacterales bacterium
CCCGCCAGCCGCGAGGCGATGGCGGCGCGCGCGGGATTGCCCGCCTCGGCCACCTGGTGCGCCGAGCCTGCGGTGTCGCCGCCGGTCACCGGCCGGATCGCGCGCGCCTTCAGGAAGTTGCGGCACTGGCCCAGCGCGACCGTGTGGCTCTGCGCCTCCTTCACGCCGTCGAGCGTCGCGCCGGGCGCGCCGAGCAGCTGGAGGCGGATCGGCACGAAATGCTCACCAATGATATAAAGCCCGCTGTCGGGCAGCATGTGGTGGATGTCGGCCACCCGGCCATAGAGCGAGTTCTCCACCGGCAGCATCGCCAGCCGCGCCGCGCCGGCCTTGACCGCAAGGATCGCCTCCTCGAAAGTCGGACAGGGCAGCGGGGTCATCTCGGGATAGACTTCGCGGCAGGCCTGGTGAGAATAGGCGCCAAGTTCGCCCTGAAAGGCGATGCTGCGGGAAGGGTCTTGCGGCATGGGGGCACTCCGATCCGGGCGGCCGGAGGGGCGCCCCGACAGTTGGTCGCGCCATATACCGCTTGCCGCGCATGGCCGGAAGGGCATATTCGGACGCGGGAACGCCTTACGCAGCCACCGGTCTCGATGAAAAAGGGTCGCCAGTCGATGAGCACCATGGAGTTCAACAAGGTTTTCGGCGCCGTCACGGCCTCGGTTCTGGTCTTCCTGCTCGCGGGATTCGTCAGCGAGTCGGTGTTCACCATCCGCGAACCGGCGCAGCCCGGATTCGCCGTGGAGATCGAGACCGCCGAGGCGACCGACGACGCCGCGCCCGAGGAGGATTTCGCCGCGCTGCTGGCGGCCGCCGACCCGGCGGCGGGCGCGGCGGTCTTCAGGAAGTGCGGCGCCTGCCACAAGGTTGAGGACGGCGCCAACGGCGTCGGGCCGCATCTGCATGGCGTGGTGGGGCGCGCGGTGGATTCGGTCGAAGGTTACGCCTATTCCGGCGCGCTGGAGAAGGTGGCTCAGGTCTGGGGCTTTGACGAGCTGAACGCGTTCCTTGAGAACCCCAAGGGCTATGCGCCCGGCACCAAGATGGGCTTCGCCGGTCTGGCGAAGGCGTCCGAGCGCGCCGCCGTGATCGCCTATCTCAACGAAGCCGGCGGCGCGCCGCTGCCGCTGCCCGAGCGCGCGGAAGCCGAGGCTGCGCCGGTCGAGGAGGCCGCAGTCGCCGCAGAGGAAGCCGCGCCCGAGGAGGCGGCGGCTGAGGAGGTCGCCGCTGTGGAAGCCGCCGCCGACCCGGCGCCGGTCGCCGAGGCCGCGCCCGCCGCAGAGGAGGCCGCAGATGAGGCCGCAGTGGCGGCGGAGACGGAGGTCGCCGCCGTTGACCCGGCGCCCGCCGAGGTCGCCGCCCCGGAAGCCGCGTCGGCCGGGGCTGCGCCCGCAGAAACCGCGCCCGAGGCCGCGCCCGCCGGGGCCGGGACGCTGGCGGCGATGCTCGCCGCCGCCGACCCCGACCATGGCGCGCGCGTTTTTCGCAAGTGCGGCGCCTGCCACAAGGTCGAGGAAGGCCGCCACGGCATCGGGCCGTCGCTGTGGGGCGTGATCGGGCGCGACGTGGCCTCGGTCGAGGCCTACGCCTATTCCGAGCCGATGCGCGCCAAGGGCGGCGCCTGGACGGCCGATGCGCTGTTTGAATACCTTGAGAATCCGCGCGGCGTCGTGCCCGGCACAAGGATGACCTTCGCCGGCCTGCCCAGGCCCGAGGACCGCGCGGCGGTGATCGTGTTCCTCAACAACGCCGACGGCTCGCCCGAGCCGCTGACGACCGGCGAGGCCACCGCCGCCGCCCCCGAAGCAACGGTCGCCGCCGTGGAGGCGGCCCCGGAGACGCCTGCGGCGGCCCCAGTCGCGGCGCCCGCCGCAGAGGCGGCGCCCGAAGCGGTCGCCGCAGTGGTCACTGAAACGCCGGCGGAACCCGCGCCGGTCGAGACGGCCGCCGTCGCCGAGACGCCCGCGCCCGCCGCCGAAGCGGCCCCCGCAAATGCGGCTGCGCCCGCCGCCGATCCGTTCATCGCGGCCTACGCCGCCGCCAGCGCGGCGGACGGCCAGAAAGTGTTTCGCAAATGCGGCGCCTGTCACAAGGTCGAGGAAGGCCGCAATGGCGTCGGCCCGTCGCTCTGGGCGGTGGTCGGGCGCGATGTGGGCGCCATCGACGGCTTCAAGTATTCCGACACGCTGAAGAACCACGGCGGGGCGTGGGATCCGCGCGCCATCAACGCCTTCATCGAGAACCCCAAGGCCTATGCTCCGGGCACCAAGATGAGCTTCGCCGGTCTCAAGAAGATCGAGGAGCGCGCGGCGGTGATCAAGTATCTCAACGAGGCGGGCGGCACCAACGTCGCGGTGCAGTAAGCCGCTTCAGACAGGCCGTTCAGCAAGGGCCGCGTCCGTGAGGGCGTGGCCTTTTTGCGCGACGCCGCCGCGTCGGCGCGCGATGACGCCTTGAATCGCCACGCCCGCCGCCCTACCCAATAGGGGGCGACCGGAACGGGAGGCGGCATGGCGATCACGCGGCGGGGTTTTGGCGGATTGACGCTCGGCGCGGCGGCCTGGGCCGCCGCCTCACGCGCGCCCCTCCACGCCACCGACGCGGTGTCGCGCAGCCATGGCGGCTCGCTGATCGGTGCGCTGCGCTATCCGCCGGATTTCGCGCATTTCGACTATGTGAACCCCGCCGCGCCAAAGGGCGGGCTGGCGCGCGTCGCCACCGCGTCGGGCTTCGACAGCTTCAACCCCTTCATCGTGCGCGGCGACGCGCCCACCGGCATCGGCCTGATCTTCGAGACGCTGATGACGCCGTCGCTCGACGAAGGCTCCACCCAT
>CAZRFB010000052.1:0-10053 GCA_964599185.1 uncultured Rhodobacterales bacterium
GTCTCCAAGCTGATCGACGTGCTGGCGAAGCGCTACGCCGAACGGCCGGGCGGCTACAGCCGCGTGCTGAAGGCGGGGTTTCGCTATGGCGACATGGCGCCGATGGCGTTCGTGGAGCTGGTTGACCGCGACACCGAGGCGCGCGGCGCCGTTGACCGCGCGCGGGTCGCGGCCGAGGAAGCCGCCGAGGATTGACGGCGCGGGACCGATAACCAGCCCGGGCTGAAAAGCCGGAGGCCCGCGCCGCCGCGCGGGCCTTTTTGCTGCGCGCGCCGCAGCGGGGGAGGGTGGCGCTCAGGAAGCGGCGGCGCGGTTCTCGCCGTGACCGAAAAGCACCGTCCAGCGGTCGAGCTTGGCGCCGAGCTGGTCCATCTTCACCGGCTTCACCAGATGGTCGTTCATGCCGGCGGCGGCGCAAATCTCACGATCGCCCTCGCGGTCGCCGGGGATCAGGCCGATGATCGGCGCCGCCGTCAGGTTGGCGTCCTCCTCATAGCGCCGGATCGCGCGGGCGGCGTCCACGCCATTCATCACCGGCATCGTGGCGGCCATCAGCACCAGCTTTGGGTGGGTCTCCTTGTAGAGCTTGACCGCCTCGAAACCGTTCGGCGCGGTGTGGCAGGTGAAGCCCGCCTTGCGCAGATAGGCGCTCAGCACGATGCGGTTGACCTCGTTATCTTCGGCGAGCAGCACGGTGTGCGCGTCGTCCGGACCCAGCTTCGCGGCGGGCGCCGCCTCCGGGGCCTGCGCGGCGGCCTTTGGCGCGGCGACCGGCGCCGCCTCCGACGCCGGCGCGTGACGGGCGGCGGCGGCGAGCGCGGTCTGCGCCGCGCGCAGCAGGGTCGCGGCGTTCGGCGTGCGCTCGACCGGCTGGACATAGGGCGGCAGCGCGAGCGCGTCGGGCTGTTCGGGGCCGCAGACCACCGAGGCCACCGCGAAGGCGGGGTTCTCCGGGCGCAGGATCGCTTCGAGGCCGCTCTCGGTCAGGCCGGGCAGGTCGGCGGGATGGGTGACCATGGCGAAGGGGGCGCCGCTGTCGCGCGCGGCCTGCATCAGCGCGGCGGCCTCCTCGGCGCTGGCGGCCACGGTGGCGTCGGCGCCGGCGTGGGCGAGCTGTTCGGCCAGCGTCTCGCGCTCATGCGCGCCCGGCGCGATCACCAGCGCGCGCACGGCGGGCAGGCGGGGCTGATCCGCCGTCGCGGCGGCGTCGATTTCGGCGCTGAGGCTCACCTTGAAAGTGGCGCCCTCGCCGGGCTTGCTGTCCACCGACACCGCGCCGCCCATGGTTTCGGTCAGCTTCTTGGTGATCGCAAGGCCCAGGCCCGCGCCGCCCTGGCTGCGCCGCGCCGAGCTGTCGGCCTGGGTAAAATTGTCGAAGATCGTTTCCTGCTGTCCGGGCGCGATGCCGATGCCGGTATCCTCGACCGTCAGCGTGATCTCGGCTTCGCCGTCGCGCTGCTGGTGGGTGATGGCGATGCCGACCCGGCCCCGCTCGGTGAACTTCACCGCGTTGTCGGCGAGGTTCTGGCCGATCTGGAACAGCTTGTCATGGTCCGACAGCACCACCGGCGCGCCCGGCTGGACCCGCACCTGAAGCTCCAGACCCTTGGCGGCGGCGGCGTCGGCGACCGAGGCGGCGATTTCGTGCGCCACGGTGTCGAGGTTGACCGGCGCGCGCTCCACCACCGTCTCGCCCGCCTCCGCCTTGGACAGATCCAGCACGTCGGAGATCATCTGCAGCAGCGCGCGGCCGGACTTCTGCACGATGCCGACGAAGTTCTGCTGGCTGGGGTTGAGTTCGGTGCCCGCCAGCACCGCAGCGCCGCCCAGAACGCCGTTGAGCGGCGTGCGCAGCTCATGGCTCATCACCGACAGGAACTGCGCCTTGGCGCGGTCGGCGGCCTCGGCGCGCAGCGTGGCGGCGCGCAGCTCCTCCTCCGCGCGCAGCAATTCGGTCATGTCGCGCACCACGCCGATCACCTTTTCGTCGGGCGGGCTGCCGGCGACGCGGGCGGAGACCATCACCGGCTGCCGCGCGCCGTCGGGCAGGGTGACGCGGCTGACCGCGCCGACGGCGGCGGCGAAGGCCTGCGCGTCGGGCGCGGGCGGCACGCCGAACGCGGCGAAGGCGTCGGCGCCCAGCAGCGCGGGCGGCTTCACGCCCAGCAGCGTGTGCAGCGCGGGGTTGGCGATGGTGAAGGCGCCCTGCGGCGTCGCCACGAACAGACCGTCGGCGAGCCCGTCGATGATCGGGTCAGAGTCGGCGCGCGCGGCGCCCAGTTTCTCGGCCAGCGCCTCGACCGCCTGCGACAGCTCCTGCAACTGGTCGTCGCGGCTGTCGATCTTCACGTCGGTCGCGCCGCTGGCGAGTTGCTCCAGCCCCCGGATCGCGGCGGACAGGCTCTGCGTCAGTCGCTTGCCGAGCAGAAAGCCCACGCCTGCGGCGAACAGCGAGATCACCGCCAGCGCGATCAGCCCCATGATCAGCGCCTGGCGGAAAAAGTCGCTGCGCGCGGCGTCCATGTCGCTGTCCAGCGCCGCGCGCTCGCGCGCCACGGCCGAGCCGTCCACGGCCACCGAGATCGCGCCGATGCAGGTCTCGCGGATGCAGACCGCCTTGCCCGCGACAAGCTGGTCTCCTTCGCTCCAGCGCTGCACGCCGCTGGCCCGCGTGATGGCGCGCAACGGCCCCGGCGCCGCGTTGGCGACGCCGGTCGCGCCCCCGGCGCTGTCGGCCAGCGCGCGGCCGTGGGTGTCATACACCTTGATGGCGGTGGCGAAGGTGCCGCCCGCCGATGCGCGCGCCAGACGGCCCAGCGTCTCGGCGTCATAGTCGAGCAGCGCCTCCTTCATCTCGTCGGCGACGCGGTCCAGCACCGCCTCGCCGTCGCGGCGCAACTGGCGCTCGACCGCGCCCTCGATATTGCCGCGCAGGCCGGCGGACATGTCATCGACCCGCATCCCGAACACGGTGAGCGCGGCGGCCAGCGCCGCCGCCACGCCTGCGCCTGCGGTCAGGCCGAACTGGAGGGAGAAGCGTCTTTGCAGCGACATGGTCTCTTTACCGCCTTCCGCGTGAGCGCGCGAGGCGGGCGCGGGCCGGAGCCTTGTTGGGGGCCTTGCTGGGGACGGTCCGCATCGTGGCTGTTCCTCGTCGGCGCGATTGCCTGTCGAGAGGAACGCGAATTTGGTTTCAGGAGCGTTAGCTTCGCCTTGAGCGCCGCGCGCGGGCGACGGGCGGGCGGCGGGAAACATAACGCCTGCGTGAGGCGGCGGTGAAACCCCCGGTTTGGCGTGGCGCGCGCCTTTGCGGCGCCGTCATCCTTGTCTATCTGATCGAATCAGTGCGGCGGCGTGCTATGCTGCAATGCGGAATTTTGCCGGGAGGCGCCGTGACCGTAACGACCCACCCCGCCGCGCCGCCGAAGAAACCGCGCGATCTGCGGCTGGACTTCTTTCGCGGCCTCGCGATGGCGATCATCCTGATCGCGCATACGCCGACCAATGGCTGGGCGCTGTGGATTCCGGCGCGGTTCGGCTTTTCCGACGCGACCGAGATTTTCGTGTTCTGCTCCGGCTTCGCCTCGTCGCTGGCGTTCGGCGCCACCTTCGCGACGCATGGCTGGTGGATCGGCGCAGCGCGGATCGCGCATCGGGTCTGGCAGGTCTATTGGGCGCATATCGGCGTGTTCATCGTCACCGCCGCGCTGCTGATGGCGATCGACCTGAACGGCTGGGGGCTGGAGGGCAGGCGCTATGTCGCCGAGCCTTATGTCGTGCCGATCTTCGAGCAGACCGGGCCTTACCTGATCGGCCTGCTGACGCTGCGCTACACGCCGGGGCTGTTCGACATCCTGCCGATGTATCTGGTGATCCTGGCGATGACGCCGCTGGTGATGGCGCTGCACCGCGCGGGCGGCGGCGCGGCGGTGGCGGCGTTCGTAGGGGTGAACTGGCTGGGCGCCAACCTTGCCGGCTACGCCTTCGTCAACGGCGTCGACGGCTGGACGCCCGGTGAGGCGTCGGCGCTGCATGACGCGGCGATGTGGCTGGGCGCGCAGGCGCAGTTCCTGAACTTTCCCGCCTCGCCGTCGGGAACGGGCACATGGTTCTTCAACCCGTTCGGCTGGCAGCTGGTGTTCTTCACCGGCTTCGCCTTCGGCATGGGCTGGCTCAGGCCGCCGCCGGTGTCGCGCGGGCTGGTGATCGCGGCGGCCCTCGTGCTGCTGATCTCGGTCCCGTTCGCATGGTTCCGCATCCATCAGGGGTTCTGGATCCCCGCCGACTGGGCGGTGACGCAAGGGGTCGCCGCTGTGCGCGAGGCGCTGGCGCCGCTGTGGTGGAAGCAGTGGCAGGGCGCGTTCCGCTATGCGCATTTCATGGCGCTGGCCTATCTCGCCTGGGTGGTCGTCGGGCCGCGCGGCGTGGTGCTGACGCAGGATCTGCCGGTCCGCCTGCGCCCGGCGCGGCGGCGGGCGCGGATGGCGGCGGCGGCGGCGCTGGCGCTGGTCGTCACCGCGCCTTACGGGCTGGCGATGGAGATCAAGGCGGCGTCGCCCGCGCTCGACGCCTGGCTGATGCAGACGGTGCCGATCCTGTCGCCTGCGCTGATCGGCTGGCTGTCGCTGGCGCATTTCGCGGCGCTGGTCACGCTGCTGTGGAACGCCGCGCCGCCCGCCGCGCTGCGCTGGCTGACCGGGCCGCTGTGGCGCGCGAGCACGCCGGTGGTGCGCAAGGTCGGCTCGCAGTCGCTGGCGGTGTTCATGACCTCGATCCCGCTGTCGCAGGTCAACGGCCTCATTCTCGACCTGATCGGGCGTGATATTTTTCGCTTCGCGGCGGTGAATGTGTTCGGAGTGGCGGTTTTGGTGGCGACGGCCTATCTTGTGGGATGGATGAAAGCGCAGCCGTGGCGCAAGCCTGCGGCGGCGCATCCGGCGCGACGATCCGTCGCGCCTACCCCGGCTGAGTGAGCGCGATGCAGTATGAGCCCGACGCGACGCTGATCGCCCTGCGCCCGGTCAAGGGGCAGGCGCCGGTGGTGGTTGCGCAGCTTGGCCAGACGCTCGACGGGCGCATCGCCACCGTCTCCGGCGCGTCGAAATACATCTCCGGGCGCGAGGCGCTGAAGCATCTGCACCGCCTGCGCGCCTCGGTGGACGCGGTGCTGGTCGGCGTCGGCACCGTGGTCGCCGACGACCCTCAACTCACCGTGCGGCTGGTCGAGGGCGCGACGCCGGTGCGCGCGATCATCGACCCGACCGGACGCACCCCTGCGTCGAGCCGGATGCTGCGCGACGGCGCCGGGCCGGTGCTGGCGCTGATCGGCCCCGAGGCGCCCGCGCCGCAGGGGGCGGAGGCGCTGCGCCTGCCGCTGGACGCGGACGGCGGCTTCTCGCCACACGCCATCGTCGCGGCGCTGGCGGCGCGCGGCCTGCGGCGGATACTCGTCGAGGGCGGCGCCGACACGCTGGGCCGGTTTCTCGACGCCGGGCGGATCGACGTGCTGCATCTGCTGGTTGCGCCGATGATCCTCGGCTCCGGCAAGCATGGCCTCAGCCTGCGCCCGATCAGCCGCATCGCTGACGCGCTGCGCCCGCGCACCGAGGTGCATCTGTTCGACGATGGCGACGTGCTGTTCACCTGCGACATGCGCCCGATTCTGGAGGCAGCCGAATGACGCCTGAACCCTATCACCGCGCCCGCCGCTGGCTGCACTGGTCCATCGCCGCGCTGGTGCTGTTCACCATCCCGCTGGGGTTGGCGTTCACCAATTTCGACTACATGAAGGCGCTGGACGCGACGCTGGGCAAGGGCGCTTTCAACGCGGGCTATGACCTGCACAAGTCGGTCGGGCTGCTGATCCTTGGACTGATGCTGGCGCGGATCGCCGCCAAGTTCCTCTGGCGAGACCCCGAGCACCGCCCGCCGCTGCCCGCCTTCAACCGCGTCGCCTCGCGCGCCGCGCACGGCGCGCTCTACGCGCTGCTGATCGTCGCGCCGCTGCTGGGCTGGGCCGGGGTGTCGGCCTATCCGGCGCCGCTGCCGTTCTTCGGGCTGTTCGAGGCGCCCGCGCTGATGGGCAAGGACCGCCCGCTGGCGGAGGCGCTGCTGGTCGCGCATCGCTATGCGGTCTACGTCATCGTCGCCGTTGTCGCCGTGCACATCGCGGCGGCGCTGTATCACGCGATCATCCGCCGCGACGGCGTGCTGGCGCGGATGCTGCCGGGGCGCTGAGAAAATCGTGACGGAACCGGAGTTTTTCGGCGTCCTCCCCGACGGGCGCGCGGTGCAGGAAGTGCGCATCGCCGCAGGCGGGCTGTCGGCGCGCATCCTGACATGGGGCGCGGTGGTGCGCGACCTGCGGCTGGAGGGCGCGCCGCATCCGCTGACGCTGGGATATGAGCGGATCGGGGACTACCTCGATCACGGCGCGCACTTTGGCGCCGTCGCCGGGCGCTGCGCCAACCGCATCGCGCACGGGCGCTTCACCCTCGACGGCGCGGCGCATCAGCTTGAGCTGAAGCCCGGCGCGGCGCATCACCTGCACGGCGGCGATGCGGCGCAGTTCGGGCGCAGGCCGTGGGAGATCGCGGCGCTGACGCCCGATTCGGTGACGCTGACGCTGCGCTCGCCCGACGGCGACGGCGGCTATCCCGGCGCGGTGGCGGCGACCTGCGTCTATCGCCTCGCGCCGCCCGCGACGCTGGTGGTCGCGCTCAGCGCCGTCACCGACGCGCCGACGCTGGTGAACCTCGCCCACCACAGCTATTTCAACCTCGACGGCGGCGCGGACGTGCGCGGCCACCGCCTGACCGTCGCCGCCGACCGCTATACGCCGACCGGCGAAGACCTGATCCCGCTCGGCGTCGCGCCGGTGGACGGCACGCCGTTCGACTTTCGCGCCGGGCGGCTGGTGGGCGCCCCCGACGCGCCGCCCTATGACGTGAACCTGTGCCTCGCCGACGCCCGCGCGCCCGAACCCCGTTTCGCCGCGCGGCTGGAGGGCGCGCGCGGCGTGGCGATGGAGGTCTGGACCACCGAGCCGGGCGTGCAGTTCTTCAACGCGCCGCGCATGGCGATCCCGGTCGCGGGGCTGGAGGGGCGGCGCTATGGCGCGCAGGCGGGCCTTTGCCTCGAGCCGCAGGTCTGGCCGGACGCGATCAACCATTCCGACTTCCCCAGCGCGGTGCTGCGCCCAGGCGAGACCTACCGCCAGCGCTCGGAGTTCCGTTTCACCGCGTCCGGTTGAAACGGCTGCGGAACCGGGCTAGCTCACGCGCATGACATACCGCACCCGCCGTCGTCTCTCGATCGTCGTTCTGGTCATCGGCCTGCCGCTCTACATCATGGCGGCGGTCTGGCTGGTGGATCAATTCGAGCGGCCCTCGATCCTGATCGAACTCGGCGTCTATGTCGGCCTTGGCGTGATCTGGGCGCTGCCGTTTCGCGCGGTATTCCTGGGCGTCGGCAGGGCCGACCCCGACGCGCCCTCCGCCGGAAACCGGGATTGACGCTGCGCTTCGCGGGCGGCGTCACGCTGGTCGGCGGCGGCGCGCTGTCGCGTGAAACCTTCGACGCGGCGCGCGCGCTGGCGCCGTCGGTGGTGGCGGCGGACGGCGGGGCCGACCTGCTGGAGGACTGGGGCGAAAGCGCCGCAGCGGTGATCGGCGACATGGACAGCGTCGCGGGCCTCGACACATGGCGCGCGCGAAGCGGCGTGACCGTCCTGCATCTGGCCGAGCAGGACACCACCGATTTCGAGAAGTGCCTCTACTCGGTGGAGGCGCCGTTCTATCTCGGCGTCGGTTTCACCGGGCGCAGGCTCGATCACACGCTCGCCGCGCTGCACGCGCTGTTGCGCTGGCGCGACAAGCGCGTGGCGCTGATCGGCGCGGAGGACGTGGCGTTCCTGTGCCCCTGCGCCTGGCGCGCGACGCTGGCGCCCGGCGCGCGGGTGTCGTTCTTTCCGCTGGCGCCGGTGCGCGGGGTGGCTTCGACCGGGCTGCGCTGGCCGGTGGAGGGCCTCGACTTCGCCCCCGGCCTGCGCGTTGGCACGTCGAACGCGGCGAGCGCCGCGCAGGTCTCGGCGCGCTTCGACCGCCCCGGCATGGTGGCGCTGCTGGAGCGGCGCTTTCTGGGCGCGGCGCTGGAGAGCCTCGGCGTCGTCAGCGGCTGAAGTCGGTGACGAAACCGAGTTCATAGGCGAGTAGAAAGCCGATGGTGTGGCTCTCCACCCCGCCTTCGTCGCCGTAGCGATAGGCGACGCTGGCCGTCACGCCGGCGTCGAAGGTGTAGTCGAGCGTCGCAGTGGCGAGATGGTCGGTCGTGGCGTTGTCAACGTCGCGGAACGCATAGACCGCCGAGCCGCTCCACGGCCCCAGGCCATAGGATGCGCCGAACGTGCCATAGGTCGCGTCGTCGGTGGCTCCTTGATAGCCGTCGAACAGCGCGACCTCGCCGAGCAGGCCCAGTTCGCCTTCGCCCAGCGCGACGGCGTAGGTCAGCCCCAGCACGCCGCCCAGCTCGTCGTCCGCGTCGCCCCGGCCCCGTTCCTGATAGCGCAGGCCGACGTTGTAGCCGAGCGCGTCGATCTCGCCCGACACCGCGACCGCGAACGACTCGAAGCTTTCGGTGTTCGACACGCCGCCGTCGCTGCGGTCAGTCTGACCGCGCCGGAACAGCGCGCTGTCGCTGAGCGCGGTGGTGTCGGCGAAGTAGGTCGAGGCGCTGAACAGATGCTCTCCGCCCGCCAGCGCGAACGGAACCTCGACGCCAAAGCCGATGCGCTCGGTCAGCTCATAGTCTTCGGCGAAATCGACCCCGTAGATGCCGGGCGCGGCGTCCCAGGCGACGCCGAAATCCGGGTCGAACTTGCCGCCGATCACCGCCAGCGGGCCGAAGTCATGGCGCAGATACAATTCCTCTGCGTAAAGCCCGATGTCCTCGAAAAACCGGTCATCCTCGGGGTCGATCAGCGGCTCCAGCACCAGCAGCGCAAAGGCGCCGGAGCCTTCGGCGTATTCCAGCGCGATCTCGGCTTCGGTGGTGGTGTAGGTGTCGCTGAGTTCCGCAGCGCTGTCGGTGGCGTCGACGGTGTTGTCGCTCTCGATCTCGATGGGCACGGTCACCGACAGCCGGGGATAGCCCGGCTCTGCGTCGGCCTCCTGCGCCGACGCCGACCCCACGACCAACTCCCCCAGCGCGGCGGCGGCGAGCGCGAGCATCCACACGCAGAACGTTGGCGATGTTGTCACGGCGTTCTCCTTAAATCTGCGGTTTGCTCATGGTTTTTCATGAGAGCGCGCAGATATCGGAAAACGCAATCGGACCCCACGCAGCAGTGATTTCAGGCGTGCGCGTCCTCGCGCGCGCGTGAACGGCGCAGGGTCGTGAAAGAGGCTCAGAACGCCTTGAAGGTCAGCGTGGTGACGGTGCGCGCGACGCCGGGGATGTCGTGGATGTTCTTCGCCACGAAATGGCCGATGTCCTCGCCCGCAGGCAGATAGAACTTGGCCAGCAGATCGTATTCGCCGCTGACCGAGTAGATCTCCGAGGCGATCTCGCGATCGGCCATCGCCGCCGCGACCGCATAGGTCTGGCCAAGCTGGCAGGTCACATGGACGAAAAAGCACTGCATCGGAGTTTCCTTGCCAGTCAGGGATGGGTCAGAAAAACGCCTGAAGCCCGGTCTGCGCCCGGCCCAGGATCAGCGCGTGCACGTCGTGCGCGCCCTCGTAGGTGTTGACGGTCTCGAGGTTGGCCATGTGGCGGAACACGCCGTAATCCTCATGAATGCCGTTGCCGCCGTGCATGTCGCGCGCCATCCGCGCGATGTCGAGCGCCTTGCCGCAGTTGTTGCGCTTGATCAGCGAAATCGCCTCCGGCGCCGCCGCGCCCGCGTCGAACAACCGCCCCACCTGCAGCGCGGCGTGCAGGCCCAGCGCGATCTCGGTCTGCATGTCGGCGAGTTTCTTCTGGAAAAGCTGCGTCTGCGCCAGCGGGCGGCCGAACTGGCGGCGGTCCAGCCCATACTGGCGCGCGGCATGCCAA
>CAZRFB010000053.1:0-1910 GCA_964599185.1 uncultured Rhodobacterales bacterium
CCCGATGTGCTGGTGACGGAGTTGTTTCCCTTCGGGCGGCGCATCCTCGCCCCCGAGTTCGAGCTGGCGCTGGAGATCGCGCGGGCGCGCGGCGCGCGGGCGTTCTGCTCGGTGCGCGACATCCCCGAGCCGCCGCGAAAAGACGCCCGCGCGGCGGAGGCCGAGGCGCGGCTGCGGCGCTGGTATGACGCGGTTCTGGTCCATGGCGACGCCGCGCTGGCGCCCTTCGCGCTGGGCTGGCCGCAGGCGGCGCGGATCGCCGACATGCTGCGCCACACCGGCTATGTCGCCGAAGCCTTGCCGCCGCCTGCGGGCGATCCGGCGGAGGTGCTGGTGGCGGAGGGCGGCGGGGCGCTGGGCCGGGGGCTGCTGGATTGCGCGGTTGCGGCGGCGCGGCTGGGCGCGCGGCCGTGGCGGCTTCGGGTCGGCGGCGCCGACGCGGCGGCGGCGGTCGCGCGCCTCGCCGCGCTGGCCGGGGGCGCGCCGGTGACCGTCGAGCCTGCGGCGCCGGACTATCGCGCCCGGCTGCGGACCTGCGCCGCGTCGGTCAGCCTGCTGGGCTACAACACCGCCGTCGATCTGCTGCAATCGGGCGCGCCCGCCGTGGTGGCGCCGATGGTCGCGGCGGACGAGCGCGAGCAGGCGCTGCGCGCCGCCGCCTTCGCCGGCCTGCCGCAGTTCGAGACGCTGGACGCCGCGTCGCTGACGCCGCAGGCGCTGGCCGCAGCCGTCGCGCGCGCCATCCGGCGCGGTCGCGTCACAGGTCCGACAGTCGATCTGAACGGGGTTGCGGCGTCGGCGCGCATCCTGCTGGGCGGCTGAACGCGGCTCAGGAATACGGATCGAGCGCGTCGCGCAAGCCGTCGCCCAGAAAGCTGAACGCCAGCACCACCATCATCACCGGCAGCAGCGGCATCAGCAGCCACGGGTAGATCTCGACCACGGTCAGATCCAGCGCGTCGTTCAGCATCAGCCCCCACGACACCGAGGGCGCGCGCAGACCCAGCCCCAGAAACGACAGCGCCGTCTCGCCCAGGATCATCCCCGGAATCGCCAGCGTGGCCGACGCCACCAGATGGCTCATGAAATTGGGCATCATGTGCACGGCCATGATGCGGCCCGGCGAGGCGCCCATCAGCTCCGCCGCCTTGACATAGTCCTCCTCGCGCAGCGCCAGGAACTTGGAGCGCACCGCGCGCGCCAGCCCCGGCCAGTCGAGCAGGCCCAGGATGATCGAGATCATGAAGAACACCGTCACCGACGACCAGTTGGGCGGGATCGCCGCCGACAGCGCCAGCCAGATCGGCAATTCCGGCAGCGAGCGGATGATCTCGATGGCGCGGCTCACGCCCGCGTCGATCCAGCCGCGAAAATAGCCCGCCACGCTCCCCAGCACGAGGCCGATGGCGAAGCTGACCGTCACGCCGATGATCCCCACCGTCAGCGACAGTTGCGCCCCCCACATGATGCGGCTGTGCACGTCGCGGCCCAGCCGGTCGGTGCCGAGCAGGAACATGTCATAGTCCGACGGCGGGCAGATCACCCGCCAGTTGGTCTGGAAAACGCCCAGAAAGGTATGCGACGCGCCGCAGCGGGTGAAGAAGCGGATGAAGCGCGGGTGCGAGAAATCGGTGGTCGAGACCATCTGGAAGGTCTGCGTGTCGAACGCCTCCGAGGTCGCATAGACATGCGGCCCCACGAATCGCCCCTCGTGAAAGAAGCGAAACACCTGCGGCGGCGCGAAGATGCGGTTCTCGTTGCGCTCGCCGGCGTTATAGGGCGCCAGAAAGCCGATGAACGGCAGCGCCAGATAGATCGCCAGCAGATAGGCGCCCGAGACCACCGCCAGCCGGTGGCGCAGAAAGCGCCGCCAGATCAGCACCCAGGTCGGCGCGTCGAGGTCGGTGCGG
>CAZRFB010000054.1:0-3730 GCA_964599185.1 uncultured Rhodobacterales bacterium
GAGGTCCGGCGCCCTCGGTCGCGCCGCCTTCCTCGCGCCAGAAAATATACCCCATCCCCGGCAGCCCCTCCTTCTGCGCCCAGGAATTCATCCGGTCGCAGAACGCGCGGGAGCCGCCGGCGGGGGCGGGGATGGCGCGGACCTCGCCGCCGCCCGCCACGATCTGGGCGAAGATCTTGAAGCCCGAGTCGCGGAAGTGGTCGCTGACCACCTGCATCTCGATCGGGTTGCGCAGGTCGGGCTTGTCGGAGCCGTATTTCAGCAGCGCCTTGGCGTAGGGGATGCGCGGGAATTCCTGCGTCACCGGCCGCCCGCCGCCGAACTCCTCGAACACGCCCCGCATCACCGGTTCGATCACCTGAAACACGTCCTCCTGCTCGACGAAGCTCATCTCCATGTCGAGCTGATAGAACTCGCCCGGCGCGCGGTCGGCGCGGGGGTCTTCGTCGCGGAAACAGGGCGCGATCTGGAAATAGCGGTCGAAGCCCGCGATCATCGCCAACTGCTTGAACTGCTGCGGCGCCTGCGGCAGGGCGTAGAATTTTCCGGGGTGCAGGCGCGAGGGCACGAGGAAGTCGCGCGCGCCCTCGGGGCTGGACGCGGTCAGGATCGGCGTCTGGTACTCGGAAAAGCCCTGCTCGGTCATGCGGCGGCGCAAGGACGCGATCACCTTCGAGCGCAGCACGATGTTGCGGTGCAGGGTCTCGCGGCGCAGGTCGAGGAAGCGGTATTTCAGCCGCACGTCCTCGGGATAGTCCGGCTCGCCGAACACCGGGACGGGCAGCTCCTCGGCTTGCGACAGCACGGTGATCGCTTGCGCATAGACCTCGATCTCGCCGGTCTCAAGCCTGGGGTTCACCAGCCCGGCGTCGCGCGCCTTGACCGTTCCATCGACGCGGATCACCCACTCGGCGCGCACCGTCTCTGCATCCTTGAAGGCGGGGCTGTCGGGGTCGGCGATGATCTGAGTCACGCCGTAATGGTCGCGCAGGTCGATGAACAGCAGCCCGCCGTGATCGCGCACGCGCAGCACCCAGCCCGACAGGCGGACGGTCGCGCCCGCGTCGGACGCGCGAAGGGCGGCGCAGGTGTGGCTGCGGTAGGCGTGCATGGCGGCTCTCCGGATCGGCGGCGGGTGTGCGGGCTGCGGCGTAGCGCCTAATCCGAAGGGCTGCAAGCGGCGGGCGCCGCGCCGGGGCTTCGGCGCGGCGAGAGGTCTGGCGCTTTACGCGCCCTTGCCGCTCTGCGCGGCTTCTGCGGCGGGTTTCGCCGCCCCGGCGCCGATCTTCGCCGCCATCTGCATCAGTTCGGTGGTCTCGGTGGCGTAGTCGGTCATGGCCTGCGCGCAGAAGCTCTGCGCGAGAATGGCCATCTCGGGCGCGTCGGAGCAGTCGGCGATCTTGTTCGCCGTCTCCATGTCGCGCTCGATGCGCCGCGCGGCGAAGTCGAGCAGGCGGCGCTGCACGGCCAGCATCTCGTGCATCATCCGCGCGTTGGCCTTGGCGGCGGCGGCGAGGGTTTGCTGGTTCACGGCGGCGATCTGGTCGAAAGGCACGGATTTCATTGGCGTCGCCGCAGTGTGGGCTGTGGTCATGGCGTCCTCCTGTCTCGGGATCAAGTTCGGGGATCACTGTCACGCACGGATGGTTGCGGGGGATCGCTGTCCCGGGTGGACGTTCCGGCGGCGCGGTTGAGCGATGCTGCCCGCCGTTCACGTCTCGGTTGCACTGTGCGCGATTTTCGGGGGATTCGCCAGCCCGCCGCCTTGATCTGGATCAATCCTGCGCGGCGGCGCGCAACCCTGCGCGCCCCTCAGGAGGGCGCGCGGGGCCCGGGCGGCGGCGTCAGGTGACCGGCGTGATGACGATCTCGACGCGACGGTTGGCGGCGCGGCCCTGCACGGTGGCGTTGCTGGCGACGGGTTGGCTTTCGCCCCTGCCCACGGCGACCATGCGCGCGCGCTTCACGCCCTCGGCGGCGAGAAACTCCAGCACCGAAGTCGCGCGCGCCTCGCTCAGCCGCTGGTTATAGGCGCTTGCGCCGGTGCTGTCGGTGTGGCCCACCACGTCGATCAGCGTCGAGGGATAGGTCTGCAGCGTGAAGGCGAATTCGCGCAGCGTGTCGGTGAAGCGCGGCTGGATCGTGGCGCTGTCCACGGCGAAGGTCACGTTCTCGGGCAGGGTGACGATCAGCTGGTCGCCGGTGTTGACCACGGTGGCGCCGGTGCCGGCCAGATCCTCGTTGAGATCGGCCTCCTGCCGGGTGAGGTAGGCGCCCACCGCGCCGCCAGCGACCGCGCCGATCCCGGCGCCGACGGCGGCGTTGCGCCGGTCATTGCCGCCGACCAGCAGGCCCAGCCCGGCGCCGATGGCGGCGCCGGTCACCGCGCCGATGCCGACGCCTGCGGCCTGGGAGGTTTCGCCGCCGGGCTGTTGCGCGCAGGCGCCCAGCAGGGCGAGGGCGGAGACGGCGATAAGGGCGCGCTTCATGGGTTCACTCCTTCACGAGGACAGATCTTGACGGCGACAGGCGCCAGCGGATGCGCCGCGCATGTGGCCATATTACGACGCCGCGCGCAGCGCCGCCAGCAGCGGCGCCCATTCGGCGCGCAGCGGCTGATAGGCCTTTTGCGGCCGGTCGAACACCGACAGCCCCTGTCCGGCGAGATCGACATAGGCCGCGCGGTCGCCGATATGCGCCACGGGCGCGCGCTCCAGCGTGGCGAAGAACGCCTCCAGCGCGTCGAGCGCGCGCCCCTTGCGCACCCGGTTCGCCAGCACATGCACCGTCGCGCGCCCCTTGCGGATGCGCTTGAGCGCGTCGAGGTCGTCGAGAAACCGCGCCGTGGCGCGCAGGTCGAACAGTGAGGCCGAGACCGGCGTCACTACGGCGTCGGCCTCCGCCGCCAGCGTCTCGGCCTTGTCGCCCTTCAGCGCGCCGGGCGCGTCGATCACCAGCCAGTCGAGACCCTTGGGCGCTTCGCCGACCGCCTTGCCGCGCGACCAGTCGAGCGCCGTGATCGCCGCCGCCGCCTGGGGCCGCGCCTTGAGCCAGCGCAGCGCGGAGCGCTGCCGGTCGGCGTCGGCCAGCGCCACCTTCAGGCCCTGCGCCGCCAGCGCCGCCGCCAGCGTGGTGGCGGTGGTGGTCTTGCCGACGCCGCCCTTGGCGTTGGCGATCAGAACCGAGCGCATCGGCGCCTCTCCCCTGCTCCGCATCCTTTTCGCGCGACCTTAGGGCGGGTTCGCGCCCGCGTCGATGCAAAGCGCCCTTCGCCCGCCATTTGCCCCAAGACAAGCGCGCGGCGCCGCGCTAGAACCGATTCCATGAGAATAGTGACAGATCAGGCCGCGCTGGAGGCGCTGTGCGCCGAATACGCCGCGCATCCCTTCATCACCGTTGACACCGAGTTCATGCGCGAGCGGACCTATTGGCCGCAGCTTTGCCTGGTGCAGCTTGCGCGCCCCGGCGACGACCCCGGCGCGGCGGCGGCGATCGACCCGATGGCCGAGGGGCTGGATCTGGCGCCGCTGTTCGCGCTGATGGCCAACCCCGATGTGGTCAAGGTGTTCCACGCCGCGCGGCAGGACGTGGAGATCTTCCACAACCTCGGCGGCGTGGTGCCCGCGCCGATGTTCGACACCCAGGTTGCGGCGATGGTCTGCGGCCATGGCGAGCAGGTCGGCTATGAAACGCTGGTCCGCCGCATCGCGCGCCAGCCGCTCGACAAGAG
>CAZRFB010000055.1:0-5695 GCA_964599185.1 uncultured Rhodobacterales bacterium
GGCGCTGGCCACGCTGGTGGTCAACAAGCTGCGCGGCGGCCTGAAGATCGCCGCCGTCAAGGCGCCGGGCTTTGGCGACCGCCGCAAGGCCATGCTGCAGGACATCGCGATCCTGACCGGCGGCCAGGTGATCTCCGACGATCTGGGCATGAAGCTCGAGAATGTCGGCCTCGACATGCTGGGCACCGCCAAGAAGGTGCGCATCACCAAGGACGACACCACCATCGTCGATGGTCATGGCGAGAAGGCCGAGATCGAGGCGCGCGTCGCCCAGATCAAGCAGCAGATCGAGGAGACCACCTCGGACTACGACAAGGAGAAGCTGCAGGAGCGTCTGGCCAAGCTGGCCGGCGGCGTTGCGGTGATCCGCGTCGGCGGCTCGACCGAGATCGAGGTCAAGGAGCGCAAGGATCGCGTTGACGACGCGCTGAACGCCACCCGCGCCGCGGTGCAGGAGGGCGTGGTTCCCGGCGGCGGCGTGGCGCTGGTCCATGCCTCCAAGGTGCTCGAGGGCTTCGAGGGCGAGAACGCCGACCAGAAGGCGGGCGTCGCCATCGTGCGCCGCGCGCTTCAGGCGCCGCTGCGCCAGATCGCCGAGAACGCGGGCGTCGATGGCGCCGTGGTCGCGGGCAAGGTGCTGGACAGCACGGACGTGAACTTTGGCTTCGACGCCCAGCTCGAAGTCTATTGCGACCTGATGAAGGCCGGCATCATCGACCCCGCCAAGGTCGTGCGCACCGCCCTTGAGGACGCGGCTTCGGTCGCGGGCCTGCTGATCACCACCGAAGCCATGATCGGCGACAAGCCCGAGCCGAAGGGCCAGGGCGCCGGTATGGGCGGCATGGGCGGCATGGGCGGCATGGACGGCATGATGTGATCCACGCCTGACCCTTTCCGGGCCAGTCAAAGGGGGCCGCGCGGGAGACCGCGCGGCCCTTTTGCGTGCGCGGCTTGCATGCGCGGCGCCGCTTTTTGCGAGTTGGTCGCATTCTTTCTTGACGGCGTGTGTGCAGCGCACCATACTATGAGAATGATTTGCAGTTTCATGAAGGGGCGCACGATGACGCTCAGCAGGCGAAAGCTGTTGGCGGCGGGCCTCGCCTCCGCCGCGCTGGCGGCGAGCGGCGCGCGCGCGCAGTCCGCGCCGCTGACCGTCGTCGCCACCACCGGCATGGTGGCCGACGCCGCGCGCGTCGTGGGCGGAGAGGCGGTTCGCGTCACCGGGTTGATGGGGCCGGGGGTCGATCCGCACTCCTGGCGGCAGACCCGCACCGACGTCGCCGCCATGGCGCGCGCCGATCTGGTGCTGCGCCACGGCTTGTTCCTCGAAGCCCAGCTGGAGGATTTCTTCGTCACGCTGGCGCGGCGCACGCCGGTCGTCGCCGTGGCCGAAAGCCTGCCGCGCGACCGGCTGCGCGCCCATGACGCCTATGCCGACCGCTTCGATCCGCATGTCTGGATGGTTCCCGGCCTCTGGCTGGAGGTGGTGGCGGCGGTGCGCGGCGCGCTGAGCGCGGCGCGGCCCGACAACGCGGCGCTGTTCGCCGCCAATCACGACGCCTACGCCGCCGAGATCGCGGCGCTGGGCGATTACGCGCGGGCGCGGCTGGCCACCGTGCCGGAAGGCGCGCGGGTGCTGGTGACGGCGCATGACGCGTTCGGCTATTTCGGCGCGGCCTATGGCTTTCAGGTCGAGGGCATTCAGGGCATCTCGACCGAAGCGGAGGCGGGCTTGCAGCGCATCGAGGCGCTGGTGGCGCTGCTGGTCGAGCGCCGGGTCGGCGCGGTGTTCGTGGAAAGCTCGGTGCCTGCGCGCAACCTGCGCGCGCTGATCGAGGGCGCGGCGGCGCAGGGCCATGGCGTGGCCATCGGCGCGGAATTGTTCTCCGACGCCATGGGCGCCGAGGGAACCTATGAGGGAACCTATCTCGGCATGATCGACCACAACGTGACCGCGATCACCCGCGCTTTGGGCGGCGCGGCGCCCGAACGGGGGATGCGCGGCCTTCTGGGGGCCGCGGCGTGAGCGCGGGGCCGGAACTGATCGCCTCGGGCGGCGCGGTGGTGGCGCAGGCGACGGACGCGGCGCTGTCCGCGCGGGGCGTCACCATCTCCTACGGCGCGACGCCGGTGGTGTTTTCGGTGGACGCGACCATGCCGCAAGGCTCGATGACCGCCATCGTCGGGCCGAACGGCGCGGGAAAATCGACGCTGCTGAAGGGTCTGCTCGACATCGCGCCGCGCGTGGCGGGCGAGGTGCGCTTTTTCGGCCAGCCTTTCGCCCGCGCGCGCGGCCGCGTCGCCTATGTGCCGCAGCGCGCGAGCGTGGACTGGGAGTTTCCCGCCCGCGCGCTCGACGTGGTGATGATGGGCCAGTATCGGCAGGTCGGGCTGTTCCGGCTGGCGGGCGCGCGCCATCGCCGCGCCGCGCTCGACTGTCTCGCCCGCGTCGGCATGGCCGATTTCGCCACGCGCCAGATCGGCGCGCTGTCCGGCGGCCAGCAGCAGCGGGTGTTTCTGGCGCGGGCGCTGGCGCAGGGGGCGGATCTGTATCTGCTCGACGAGCCCTTCGCGGGCGTCGATGCGGCGACCGAGCGCGCCGTGGTCGCGGTGCTGAAGGCACTGAAGGCGGAGGGGCGCACCGTGGTCTGCGTGCACCACGACCTCTCGACGCTGGCCGAGTATTTCGACCGTGTGCTGCTGATGAACGTGCGCCGCGTGGCCGAGGGGCCGGTGGCGAGCGCGCTGACGCAGGACAATCTTCAGGCGGCTTACGGCGGCAGGCTGGCGGCGGCGCAGACCGCAGGGCTTGTCGGCGGGCTGGCGGGCTGAACGCCATGGGCGCAGGCGGCGGCGCGGGCGGCTTCGACATGGCTGCGTTCCTGGCGGCGGCGGCGTTCTCGGGCGGCTACAACACCGCGCTGGTGACGCTGGGCGCGGCGATGCTGGGCGCTGCGGCGGGGGCGGCGGGGGCGTTCGTGTTCCTGCGCCGCCGCGCGCTGGTGTCCGACGCGCTGAGCCACGCCACGCTGCCCGGCGTCGCGCTGGCCTTCATGGCGATGGTGGCGCTGGGCGGCGAGGGGCGCTGGCTGCCGGGGCTTTTGCTGGGCTCGGCGCTGTCGGCGGCGCTGGGGCTGCTGCTGGTGGAGGCGATCATCCGCCGCACGCGGCTGAGCGAGGACGCCGCCATCGGCGCCGTGCTGTCGGCGTTCTTCGGCTTCGGCGTGGTGCTGCTGACGCTGATCCAGACCATGCCGGGCGGGCGGCAGGCGGGGTTGAGCGGCTTCCTGCTCGGCTCCACGGCGGGGATGCTGGCCGATGAGGCGACCCTCATCGCGGCGATGGGCGCGCTGGCGGCGGGCGTGGTGTTCGCGCTGCGCCGCCCGATGACCATGACCGCGTTCGACCCCGGCTTCGCCGCCTCGGTGGGCGTGAACGTGCGCGCGGTGGATCTGGCGATCATGGGGCTGGCGCTGGGCGTCACGGTGATCGGGCTGAAGGTGGTCGGGCTGATCCTGATCGTGGCGCTGCTGATCATCCCGCCGGTGACGGCGCGGTTCTGGACCGACCGGGTGGAGGTGCTGGCGGCGCTGTCGGCTGCCTTCGGCGCTGTGGCCGGCTGGCTGGGCGCGGCGCTGTCGGCGGCGGCGGCGCAGGCGCCGACCGGGCCGCTGGTGGTGCTGACCGCCTTTGCGGTGTTCGCGGTCTCGATGCTGCTGGCGCCGGGGCGCGGCGTGCTGGCGGCGGGCCTGCGCCGCGCGAAGATGACGCTGGCGGTGCATCGCAGGCAGGGCCTGCTTGAGCTGGCGCGCGGCGAGCCGATCCATGACGCGCTGACGCTGCGGGTGCTGCGCCGCGCCGGGCTGATCCGCGCCGACGGCGCGCCGACGCTGGCGGGCCGGGCGGCGGCGGCGCAGGCGCTGCGCGACGAGGCGCGCTGGGCGCAGGCCCGCCGCGACGCCCCCGCCGCGCCGGGGCAGGAGGGGCTGACCCCGATCGCCGACGCCTTCACCCCCGACCAGATCGCCGCGCTGGACGCGCGCATCGCGGGCGTGAGGGTCGCGCCATGAGCGGTGAGATGATCGGCGCGGATTTCGTGGCGCTGAGCCTGACGCCGCTGCTGGTGGCGGTGCTGGCGGCGATGGCCTGCGCGCTGCCGGGCAATTTCCTGCTGCTGCGCCGTCAGGCGCTGATCGGCGACGCGATCTCGCATGTGGTGCTGCCGGGCATCGTGCTGGCGTTCCTGCTGACCGGAACCATCGCCACCTGGCCGATGATGCTGGGCGCGGGCGCGGCGGCGCTGGTCTCGGTCGGGCTGATCGAGGCGATCCGGCGGCTGGGCCGCGTCGAGCCGGGCGCGGCGATGGGGGTGGTGTTCACCACGCTGTTCGCCGCAGGCGTGCTGACGCTGGAGCTGTCCGACACCGCGTCGGTGCATCTGGATGTCGAGCACGCGCTCTACGGCAACCTTGAGAGCCTGATCTGGCTGGACGCGACCGGCTGGGCGTCTCTGACCGATCCGCAGGCGCTGGCGGGGCTGCCGCCGCAGCTTGGGCGGCTGGCGGGGGTGCTGGCGCTGCTGGCCGCAGGCGCCGCGCTGTTCTGGAAGGAGCTGGCGCTGAGCACCTTCGACGCAGGCTTCGCCGCCAGCATCGGCGCGCGCCCCGGCGCGGTCGGGTTTGGTCTGGTGACGGCGACGGCGGTGGCGGCGGTGGCGGCGTTTGACGCGGTCGGCTCGGTGATCGTGATCGCGATGTTCATCTGCCCGCCCGCCGCCGCGCGGCTGATGACCAACCGGCTCGACGCGCAGGTGGCGTGGAGCCTCGGCTTCGCGGCGCTTTCCGCCGTCGTCGGCTTCGTGCTGGCGGGCTGGGGGCCGGGCTGGCTGGGCTGGCCCCATGCGGTCAGCGCGGCGGGGATGATCGCGACCGTGTCCGGCCTCGTGCTCGCTTGCGCCGCCGTCGCGGGCCCGGCGCGTCGCCGCACCGGCGCGCCTGCCTGAAAAGGGACCGCACCGGCGCGCCTGCCTGAAAAGGAATCGCGGCGCTGCGACTCGGGCGCCGAATCACGCTATGCTCTCTCGTGTGCGGGTATTCGTGAGGGGGTTCTGGATGCGACGTCTCATTGCGGCGGCTCTGCTCGCCGCTCTTGCGGCTTCGGCCTCGGTCGCCTCGGAGACGGTGAAGGCCGATGCGCTGTGCGCCATGATCGAGGACGCGGCGCACGCGCACGGGCTGCCGCCCGCCTTCATGGCGCGGCTGATCTGGAAGGAAAGCCGGTTCGACGCCAAGGCGCTCAGTCCCAAGGGCGCGCAGGGGGTGGCGCAGTTCATGCCCGACACCGCCCGGCGGCGCGGTCTCGCCGACCCGTGGGACGCCGCGCAGGCGATCCCCGCCTCGACTGCCTACCTTGCGGAGCTTCGTCGCCGCTTCGGCAATCTCGGGCTGGCGGCGGCCGCCTACAACGCGGGCGAAGCGCGGGTGGAGCGGTGGCTGGCCGATGAAGGCGGCCTGCCTGCGGAAACCCGCGCCTATGTGCGCGCGATCACCTTTCAGCCCGCCGAATGGTTCCGGGAGCCGGATCGCGAGGCGGCCTCGCGTCCGCTCGATCCCGCGCTGAGCTTTCAGGACGGCTGCTCCAGCCTGCCGGTGATGAAAACCCGCGCGCTTGCCGGCGGCAAGGCGTGGCGGGTTCA
>CAZRFB010000056.1:0-4311 GCA_964599185.1 uncultured Rhodobacterales bacterium
AGCACGGTGAACCAGGCGACGAACCGGCCGATGCGGTCGTTCAGCCCGTCGATGGCCTTGTAGAGGGCTTGCACGTCTGGTCCTCCGGTTGCCGGGCGATCTGCGCCGCGTCGGCGGTTCAACCTTGCGGCGAGCGGCCGCGATCAGAGACGGAACGGGCCGCTGCGGGCGGCGTGCCCGCAGCGGCCCCGGAACATCTGGCCAAGGCGTCGGCTCAGATGTCGAGCGCCTTGAACCGCGCGGCGGTGTAGGCTTCCTCGGAGATCCGCGTGATCGGCGCCACCGACTTGCGGAAGGCGAAGTAGCTCTCGAATATTTTCTTTCCGATCTCGTCGCCGTCGCCGACCGAGGCCACGACCTCCTCCGACGCCTTGGCCAGCGCGCCGAACACGTCGTCGGGGAACTTGATCAGGTTCACGCCGTGCTCGTTGATCAGCTTGTCGAGCGACTCGCCGTTGCGGGCGTTGTATTCCGCCATCATGATGTCGTTCTCGGCGGTGCAGCAGGCCTCGATCAGCGCCTGGTCGGCGGCGTCGAGCTTGTCCCACCAGCCCTGGTTGATGCCGACGGCGAGGCCTGAACCCGGCTCGTGGAAGCCGGGATACATGTAGTTCTTCAGGATGTTCTGGAAGCCGAACGCCATGTCGTTGTAGGGGCCGACCCATTCGGTCGCGTCGATGGTGCCCGCCTGCAGCGCGGGGAAGATCTCGCCGCCGGGCAGCGCCACCGCGCTTGCGCCCACCGTGCGCAGCACTTCGCCGCCAAGGCCGGGCATGCGCATCTTCAGGCCCTTCATGTCGTCGAGCGACATGATCGGGTTGCGGAACCAGCCGCCGAACTGGACGCCGGTGTTGCCCGCGAGCAGCCCCTTGACGCCGAAGTTGCGGCCCATCTCGTCCCACAACTCCTGCCCGCCGCCGAAGTGGACCCAGGCGTTGAGCTCCCACGCCGTAAAGCCCATCGGCACGGCGGTGAAGAAGTTGTAGCCCTTGTGCTTGCCCTGCCAGTAGTAATCGGCGCCGTGATACATCTCGGCGGCGCCGGTCGCCACGGCGTCAAAGCTCTCGAAGGCGGGCACCAGTTCACCGGCGGCGAACAGCTTGACCTCGATGCGGCCGCCGGAGGTGGCGGTGATGCGGTCGGCGACGCGCTGGGCGCCGGTGCCGAGACCGGGGAAGTTGCGCGGCCAGGTGGTGACCATGCGCACCACCTGCTTGTCCTGCGCCAGAACGGCCGGCGCCGCCAGGCTGGATGCGGCGGCGCCGACGCCTGCCGCCTTGATGAAGGAACGACGATCCACGAAAACCCTCCCGATTGGTTTCTGTCCCCGGCTTTGCGCCGAATCACCCTGCGGACGCTACGAACAACCCGGCGTCCGATCAATGTTTTAGCACAGCGTCGCTTATAACGGATCGAACGGCGCCGGTCCGCGCGGGGCGGCCGCCTCGGCCTGGGCGGCGTCCAGCATCAGCACCCAGCGCCCGTGCAGATATACCTCGAAAGGGCGGAACATCGCCTTGTAACCCATCTTCGGCGAGCCGGGCACCCAGTAGCCGAGATAGACGTATGGCAGCCCCGCCTCGCGCGCGATCTCGACATGGTCAAGGATCATGTGCGCGCCCAGCGAGCGGGTCTGCATCTCGGGATCATAGAAACTGTAGACCATCGACACGCCGTCGCTGGTCACGTCGGTCAGGCACGCCGCGCGCAGCGACTGGCCGCGCGGGGCGTTGACATCGTGATACTCCACGACGCGCGAGCGCACCGGGGTCTCCTCGATCATCGCGGCGAATTCGCCGGCGTCCATCTCCGCCATGCCGCCGTCGCCGTGGCGCGCGTCGAGATAGGCGCGAAACAGCGCGTATTGCTCCTCGGTCGCCCAGGGGGCGCAGGCGCGGCGCGACAGGTCGGCGTTGCGGCGCTGGATGCGGCGCTGGGTGCGCGTCGGCGTGAAGCTGTCCACCGGGATCCGCGTCGAGAGGCACGAGGCGCAGGTGGGGCAGGAGGGGCGATAGGCGACGCTCTGGCTGCGGCGAAAGCCGCGCAGCGACAATTCGTCGTTGGTCGCGTTCGCCTCGCGGCCGCGCAGGGTGGTGAACACCTTGCGTTCCTCGCGCCCCGGCAGATAGGGGCACGGCTGCGTCGCCGTCAGGAAAAACTGCGCGGTGATCGTGTTGTGGTGCTGGCTCATGGCCTGCTCGCGATTGCATCGATTCGCGAAACTCTAGCGGCCCAATGCGCCGCCGTCACGCGGGACGATTGATCAGCGCCGAGCCGAGCGCTGCGTCATGAAGCCCCCGCCCGTCGCGCCCGAACGCCATCATCGCCACGCTGACGATCTGCGGCAGCACGGTCACGAACATCACCGTGAACAGCGCGGTGTGGATCGCAGCCTCCCAGGCGTCGAACCTCTCGCCGTCGCGGCGGCGCAGCTCGACGCCGACCAGCGCCATTCCCGGCGTCGCCGAGGCGCGCGCGATGGTCAGATAGCGGTAGAGAAACCCCACCACCGCGCCGATCGGCGCCGCCAGCGCAAAGCCGATCCCCAGCGTCGCCACGCCGAACGCCAGCGTCGTCAGCACCGCCAGCACGGCGATCACCGTGAAGTCGATGAGGAACGCCACCAGCCGCCGTGCGGACACGCCGGCATAGAACTGGGCGTCGTGGATCGGGTCGGGCAAGCCGGGCGCGTATGTCATGACGCGCAAATGGGGGCCGCAGGCGTCATGCTCAAGCCTCCGCCAGGGGAATGCGGTCGGGCGGGCCGGACAGCTTCGGATCGGGCGCGCCCACCGCCGCGCGGTCCTTGTCGGCGTAGTCCACCCCGGTCAGCACCACCCGCAGCGCCTCCAGCCGCGCGCGGCGCTTGTCGTCGGCGCGGATCACGGTCCATGGCGCGGCGTCGCTGTGCGAGCGCGCCAGCGTCTCCTCGATCGCGGCGGTGTAGGCGGTCCACTTGTCCAGCGCCGCCACGTCGATCGGCGACAGCTTCCAGTGGCGCAGCGGGTCGCGCGCGCGGTCGAGAAAGCGGCGCATCTGCTCGGCGCGGCCGATGGTCAGCCACAGCTTGAACAGGATCACCCCGTCTTCGACCAGCATACGCTCGAAGGCGGGCGCCTGCGCGAAAAAGCGCTCGCGCTCCTCGACCGTGCAGAAGCCGAACACATGCTCGACCACGCCGCGGTTGTACCAGGAGCGGTCGAAGAACGCGATCTCGCCCGGCGAGGGCAGGTGCGGCGCGTAGCGCTGGAAATACCATTGGCCGCGCTCGGCGTCGGAAGGCTTGGACAGCGCCACGATCCGGGCGCCGCGCGGGTTGAGGTTCTCGGTGAAACGCCGGATCGCGCCGCCCTTGCCTGCCGCGTCGCGCCCCTCGCACACCACCGCCACCCGCGCGCCGCTGCGCTTCACCCAGGCCTGAAGCTTGACCATCTCGATCTGGAGCCGCGCGGCGTCGGCGTCGTATTCCTTGCCCTTCATCTCGGCGCGGTATGGATAGGAGGCCGACAGCGCCGGGTCGCCGTCGGCCTTCTTCACCGCCGCGCGCACCGCCTCGGGCGCCTTTTCGGCGTAGAACGCCTCGATGGCGGCGGCCAGGTCCTTATCCTCGGTCATGCCTCGCCCCCATCGCCCGTGTCGTCGCCCAACGGTAGGCGCGCGCTGTCACGCGGTCCAGCCGAACGGCGTGGTCTGGTAAAGCTCGTTGATCCAGTTGCCAAACAGCAGGTGCGCGTGGCTGCGCCAGCGGTTCTCCGGCGCGCGCGTCGGGTCGTCGCCGGGGAAATAATGGGCGGGCAGGGCGATCGGCGCGCCCATCGCCACGTCGCGCTGGTATTCCTCCGCCAGCGAGGACGTGTCGTATTCGATGTGGTTGAACATGTAGAGCGCGCGGTGCGCTGCGTCCTCGACCAGACAGGGGCCGGTCTCGGGCGAGGACATCAGCACCTTGAGCCCAGGCGGCAGTTCGGCCTCGCGCACTTCGGTCCAGCGGCTGACCGGCACGATGAAATCGTCGGAGACGCCGCGCAGATAGGGTGAGGCGGGCGCGCGGTTGCGGTGGCGGAAACAGCCGAACGCTTTTGCGGGCAAGGCGTGCTTGGGCGTGCCGTGGAAATGGTGCAGCATCGCCTGCGCGCCCCAGCAGATCGCGAAGGTGCGCTGCACGTTGGTCTGGGTCCAGTCGAACACGGTCTGCAATTCGGCCCAGTAGTCCACCGCCTCGAACGGCAGTTTCTCGATCGGCGCGCCGGTGATGATGAGGCCGTCAAAGCGCCGGGCGCGGGCCTCGGCGAAACTGGTGTAGAACGCCTC
>CAZRFB010000057.1:0-2547 GCA_964599185.1 uncultured Rhodobacterales bacterium
CCGGATCGTCGAGATGGTCGCCAGCGCCCAGCGCTCGCGCGCGCCGATCCAGAAGGTGGCCGATTCGGTGGCCGGGCTGTTCGTGCCGGTGGTGATCGGCGTCGCCGCGCTCGCCTTCGTCGGCTGGGCGGTCTGGGGCCCGGCGCCGTCGCTGGCCTATGCGCTGGTCTCCGCGATCGCGGTGCTGATCATCGCCTGCCCCTGCGCGCTGGGGCTGGCCACGCCGATGTCGATCATGACCGCGACCGGGCGCGGCGCGCAGGCGGGTGTGCTGATCCGCAACGCCGAGGCGCTGGAGCGATTCGCCACGGTTGACACGCTGATCGTGGACAAGACCGGCACGCTGACCGAGGGCAAGCCCAGGCTGGTCGCGGTGCTGCCCGAGGCGGGGTTTGACGAGGCCGATGTGCTGCGGCTGGCGGCCTCGCTGGAGCGCGGCTCGGAGCATCCGCTGGCGGACGCCATCGTGAAGGGCGCCGAGACGCGCGGCCTCGCGCTGACCGATGCGCAGGACTTCGAGGCGATCACCGGCAAGGGCGTGACGGGCATGGTCGAGGGCCGCAGCGTGGCGCTGGGCGCCGACGCGCTGCTGGCCGATCTGGAGGTCGATCCCGGCGCGCTGGCGGCCAAGGCCGACGCGCGGCGTGACGAGGGCGAGACGGTGGTGTTCCTCGTGGTCGATGGCGTGATCGCGGGGATGCTGGCCGTCGCCGACCCGATCAAGGAGACCACGGCCGCCGCGCTGAAGGATCTGCATGGTTTAGGTTTTCGCATCGTCATGGCGACCGGCGACAACGCGCGCACCGCGAAGGCGGTGGCGGCGCGGCTGGGCCTCGACGACGTGCGCGCCGACGTGCTGCCCGCCGACAAGGCGCGTATCGTCAAGGACTTGCAGGCCGAGGGGCGCAAGGTCGCCATGGCGGGCGACGGGGTGAACGACGCGCCCGCGCTGGCGCAGGCCGATGTCGGCATCGCCATGGGAACCGGCGCCGACGTGGCGATCGAGAGCGCCGGGTTCACCCTGCTCAAGGGCGATCTGCGCGGCATCGCGCGCGCCCGGCGGCTGTCGCTGGCGACGATGCGCAACATCCGCCAGAACCTGTTCTTCGCGATGATCTACAACGCCGTCGGCGTGCCGGTGGCGGCGGGCGCGCTCTATCCGTTCCTTGGCCTGCTGATCTCGCCGATGTTCGCCGCCGCCGCGATGAGCCTGTCGTCGGTGTCGGTGGTCAGCAACGCGCTGCGGCTGCGGTCGGTGAAGATCTGACGGCGCGGAGATCAGGAACGGGAGAAAGTCATGCTGAACAAGACACTCCTGGTCGTTGCGGGCGCCGCCACGCTGGGCGCGGGCGTCTGGCTGCTGCGCGGCGCCACCCCGGATGCAGGCCCCGCGCCGATCGTGAACACCGCGATGCACGGCGCGGCGGCGACCCCGGCGAACGAGATCATCGTCCCGCGACTCACCGCCCCGGCGGCGCTGGGCCAGGAGTTCTTCGCCGCCCGCTGCGCCGCCTGCCATGGCGCCAACGCCGCCGGATCCGAGAATGGCCCGCCGCTGATCCATCCGATCTATGTGCCCTCGCACCACGGCGACTACGCCTTCGTCAGCGCCGCGCGCAACGGCGTGAGGGCGCATCACTGGCGCTTTGGCGACATGAAGCCGGTCGCGAACGTGACCGACGCGCAACTCGGCTGGATCATCGCCTACGTTCGGGAAGTGCAAAGAGCCAACGGCGTCGAGTGACGCGCGCCGCTGCGAGACGGATTGACGCAGCGCGGCGAATGACCGACTCTGCGCGCAGCGTTCGAAGCCACAAAAAGCGCGCAAAGGCGCGGCCTAAGGGCGCGGTCAACGCGGCGGGGCGTCAAGATTCCGCGCGGTCATTGAGGTTCGGGCGCCATGGAGACTGAAGTTGTCGGCGCGGCCGGCGAGATCGATTTCTCGCTGATCGCCATGTTCATCCGCGCGACCATCGTCGTGCAGGCGGTGAACGTGTTGCTGATCGTCGCGTCGTTCTGGTCGTGGTCGATCATCGTGGACCGGCTGCTGGCCTACGCCCGCGCCCGGCGCGAGACGGCGATGTTCGAGGACGCCTTCTGGTCGGGCCAGCCGCTCGACGCGCTTTTCGACCGGATCGGGACCAAGCCGCGCTCCGCCGTCGAGCGGGTGTTCGTGGCGGGCATGGGCGAGTGGCGGCGCAGTTTCGACAAGGCCGGCGGGCTGATCCCCGGCGCGCGCGACCGCATCGACCGCTCGCTGGACGTGGCGATCGCGCGCGAGTCGGAAAGCCTGACCGCGCGGCTGTCGTTTCTGGCCACGGTCGGCTCCATATCGCCCTATGTCGGCCTGTTCGGCACGGTATGGGGAATCATGACGGCGTTTCAGGAAATTTCGGTGCAGCAGAACACAAACCTCTCGACCGTGGCGCCGGGCATCGCCGAGGCGCTGGTGACCACGGCGGTCGGCCTGCTGGCGGCGGTGCCTGCGGTGATCTTCTACAACAAGCTGGCGGGCGACGCGCAGCGGCTGAGCGGGCGGCTGGAGGC
>CAZRFB010000058.1:0-8181 GCA_964599185.1 uncultured Rhodobacterales bacterium
ACCTGGCTGAGGGAGCGGCACGGGCACAAGACGCCCAACCAGATCCGGGTCAACCAGCGCGGCCTTGAAACCGAAGCCGCCACGGTCAAAATGGCGGCGTAACCAGCGCAAAGCGCTGTCTCAAATCCGTGCCGCGGTACAGTCGGCGTCTGTCAACGTAGTTGTCGCCTCTGGTTTGGATTTCATGCGGTGGTCTGGAGCGGCTGGGCGGCCATGGGGCCGCCGCCGCCAGCTTTGTGTGGGAGCGCGTCGGCGGCCCCATGGCCTCTGCGCTCCTGGTCTGGCCGTTCGGGGTTCAGCCATACGTCGCCGATGGGTCGCCAGCAGCGCGTATGGCCTGACCATCGTTCGGGGTGGCGGGCGCGGGCGGCCTGATAGACGGCATGGCGCTGGCTGAGGATGGCGCGGTCCTGCTGGCGGTGGCGCTGGTCCGGGGTGACGAAGCGGAGCGCGCTGTGGCGGTGCTGGCCATTGCACCAGCGCACGAAGTTGGCTGCCCAGGCCCGAGCCGCCTCCAGGCTCTCGAAGCCCCTCTCCGGCCATGAGGGGACATACTTGCAGGTGCGGAGCAGCGCTTCGGAGAAGGGATTGTCGTTGCTGACGCGCGGCCGGCTGTCGCTGGCCGTCACCCCCAGCCGCTCCAGCGTGACGCGCAGGGTGGCGGCTTTCATCGGGCTGCCGTTATCGGCATGCAGTGTCAGCGGGCGGGTCACGCAGCCCTCGGCCCAGACCGCCTTCTCGACAACCTGCGCGGCCAACGCGCCGTTCTCGCGGTCGTAGACCTCCCAGCCGGTGATCTTGCGGCTCCAGATGTCGAGGATCAGGTAGCGATAGAAGAACATCCCCAGCGCCGGACCCGGCAGCCATGTGATATCCCAGCTCCAGACCTGGCATGGACCTGCGGCGCGGTGGGTGGTCGGCGGCCGGGAGGCGCGCGGCGCCCGGGCGCGCCCGCGCCGCCCGGCCTGGCCCCGTCCGCGCAGCACCCGGTACATGGTTGATTCCGAACCGATATACTCCCCGCGATCCGCGAGGCGCGGCACGATCTGGCCAGGCGGCAGGCTGGCGAACTCGGGCGCGTTGCAGGTGGCTGCGATGCGGGCGCGCTCGGCATCGCTCAGGCGGTTGGCCGGCGTCGGGCGCACGGCCGTCGGGCGGGCGTCCTCGCGGACCGACCCGTCAGGCCCACTCCAGCGCTGCACGGTGCGCGCGCTCAGACCCAGCTTGGCGCTGACCGCCGACAACGGCGGCAGCATCTTCGCAATCACCGCCGCCTGCCGCTCCTTCGAATACGCCATGTCTGCTTCATCCTGTCCCCGCCCGCCAAAAATATCGAGGTTTCAGAGAAGGCGACAACTTCTCTGAAAGAGCGGGGGTTGTAATATGTAATGGGCGGCAGAAATTTTCCGACCTGTCGGACTCTTCCCCTGTTTTGCAGGCATGATCCACCGGTTCGGCCTCCTGCGTCTGGAGGCGATCCTCCGCCGCCAGACGCAGATCCGCCATCGCGTGCCAGAGCCGGGTCAGCGCCGCCAGGTCTAGCTCCGCGAAGCGGCGCGGGCCTGCGGCGAAAGCCTCATGGAGATCGCACGGGGCCAGTCTGGCAAGCGCGCGACGGACGCTCCTGCGGATGACGGAGATCTCGCACCGCATGCGGGCTTTGGCGTTCACCTCCTCCGCGAGCGCCGCCGCTTTGGCCGCCAGCGCCGGGGCGTTCTGGGCGAGCGGCGCAAAGCTGACGCCATAGATCGCCGTGACGGCGCCGCCGCTGTCGCGGATCAGGGCGCGTCCGCCGTCATCGCGGCGCCGATCCGCAGCGAGGCCAAGCGCCGGACCTGTTCGATCATTCGCCCACGATGCGGCTGGCCTATCTGCATGGGGTGGAGAAGTTCGGCGACGCCGCGATGACCGCCGAGACGGCGGCGATGCTGGCGCGGCTGCGCGCCCGCTGGCATGGCGTCTGTATCGCCAACGGCGGCTACGACGCCGGGCGGGTGGCGGAGGCGATCACTGACCGGCGGGCGGACGCGGTGGCGTTCGGGCGACCGTTCATCGCCAGTCCCGACCTGCCGGAGCGCATCCGCCGCGACGCGCCGCTGAATGCGCCCGACAAGGACACGTTCTACGGCGGCGGCGCCGAGGGCTATACCGATTATCCGGCGCTGGGCGAGGCCGACTGACCCGCACCGGGTCGCAACAGGCATCGCCGGGCTGACGAAGGGGGCGCAGATGTTCACGCTGTTCAAGCGCGCCGTGGCGAAAGCGATGCGCAAGGCCCGCGCGGCCAACGTGCGCGCCGCGACCGCCGCCGTGAAAAAGCTGGTCGCCGCCAGCGTCAAACCGCCGCGCAAGAAGCGCGCGGCGGCCAAGCCCGCCAAGCCCGGCAAGCCAAAGGCGGCGGCGCGCGCAAGGCCCCGCGAGGGGCTCGGGGCGGCGATCGGCAGGATCACGGCGGCGGCAGGGCCGAAGGTCGCGGCGCCGGTCGCGCGCGGCGCGTCGTTCGAGACGCTCCAGCACCGCAGCAAGCACGGCGCGCGCGCCTATCGGCTCTATGTTCCGGCGCGGTTGAACGCCGCCCCCCAACCCGCCCCCCAACCCGCGCTCCAGCCCGCCGCGCTGGCGCCGCTGGTGGTGATGCTGCACGGCTGCACGCAGACGCCCGAGGCGTTCGCCGTCGGCACGCGGATGAACGCGCTGGCCGATGAGCTGGGCTTTCTGGTCGCCTACCCCGAACAGCCCGCCAGCGCGAACCCCAACCGCTGCTGGAACTGGTTCAGCCGCGCCGACCAGGCGCGCGGCGCGGGCGAGCCTGCGCTGATCGCGGGGATCGCCCGCGCCGTGCTGCGCGCCCGGGCGGCCGACCCGGCGCGGGTCTATGTCGCCGGGCTGTCGGCGGGCGGCGCGGCGGCGATGCTGGCCGCCGCCGCCTATCCCGATGTGTTCGCCGCCGTCGGCGTGCACTCCGGGCTGCCGGTAGGGGCGGCCTACAGCCCGGCGCAGGCGATGCTGGCGATGCGGCGGGGGTCGATTGGCGCAGAGCACGGGGTGGCCGTGCCGACCATCGTGTTTCACGGCGACGCCGACCGGGTGGTGCATCCCAGAAACGGCCGCGTCGTCGCGATGCGGTCGGCGGCGGCGACGCCCGGCCTTGCCGCCAGCCAGATCAAGGGGCGCTCGGCAAGCGGGCGGGCTTTCACCCGCACCCTCTACAGCGCCGCCGACGGCAGGCCGGTCTGCGAGCACTGGAGCGTGGAGGGCGCGGGCCACGCCTGGGCGGGCGGGGACGCGGCGGCCGGCTACGCCGACCCGGCAGGCCCCGACGCCTCACGCGAGATGCTGCGGTTCTTTCTCGACCACCGCATCTCACGCGCCGGGCGGGCGCGCGCCGCCGCCACGGCGGCGCGCTGATCGTCAGGCGCCGCCGCGCGCCGCGATCAGCGCGAGCCGCGCGAGGGCGGGCAGCGAGGCGGCGCCGGTCTTGCGCATCACGGCGGCGCGGTGGTTTTCGACGGTGCGCTGGCTGACGCCCAGATCGGCGGCGATCACCTTGTTGGCGCGACCGTCCAGCACCATCGCCATGATCTGGCGCTGGCGCGGCGTCAGCGCGTCGAGGCGCGCGGCGGCGGCGCGGCGCCAGTCGTCGCTTCTGGCGGCGTCGCGGCTCTGTTCCACGGCGTGGCCGAGGCTGGCGAGCAGGGCGGCGGGTCTGACCGGCTTTTCGATGAAGTCCAGCGCGCCCGCGCGCATCGCCGCGATAGCCATCGCCACGTCGCCCGCGCCGGTGATCATCACCGCCGGCGCCGCCGCGCCGCGCGCGCGCAGCGCCTCCAGCAGTTCGATCCCGCTCATGCCCGGCAGATGCGCGTCCACCAGCAGGCAGCCGCCGGGGCCGGGCGTCCGGTCCGCCAGCAGCGCTTCGGCGGTCGCATAGTCGCGCACCGCCCAGCCGCCGTCCTCCAGCACGCTCCGCAAGTCGGCGCGCACGCCCGCGTCGTCATCGACCACGAAGACCGTCGCCCGGCTGTCGCCGCAGGGCGGGCGCGGGGTCGCCGGGTTCTCCCGCGCGGCGCCCGCCAACGCCGCGATGACCGCAAACAAAGTCGCCGGCGCGACGGGCTTGCTGAGCCGCGCGCAGCGCGCCGCCCGCACAGCGCGCAGCGTCGCGGCGGAGATGTCGCCGGTCAGCACCACCACCGGCAGGCCTGATCCCAGATGCGCCCGCAGCCGCGCCGCGACATCAAGGCCGTGCATGCCGTCGGGCAGATTGTAGTCGATCAGCGCGAGGTCGGGGCGCAAGCCGTCCTCCATCACCCGCCGCATGGCCGAAGCGCCGTCGCAGGCGGCGATCACGGTATGACCCTCGGCCAGCAAAAGCTGTTCGATCAGATCGCGCACGGTGTCGTCGTCGTCGATCAGCAGGATCGTCGCTGGCGCGGCCTGCCGCGCGACGACGCCCGGCGCCGCGTCCCGCGCTGCGGCAAGCGGCGCTTCCCCGGCGGGGGCGGCAGCCGCTGCGTCCTGCGCGCGCGGCGCGCAGATCGTAAAGACCGATCCGCGCCGGGGCGTCGAGCGCACCGTCACCGGATGATCGAGCATCAGGCCCAGGCGCTTCACGATCGACAGGCCCAGGCCGAGGCCCCGGCCGCGTTCGCGCGCCGGGTTGTCGAGCTGATGATATTCGTCGAAGATCGTGTCGAGCTCGGCGCCCGCGATGCCGACGCCGGTGTCGCGAACCTCGACGCAGACATGCGCGCCGCGTCGCCGACAGCCGATCAGAACGCCGCCCTTTTCGGTGTATTTCAGCGCGTTGGCGATCAGATTGCGCAGCATCTGCTCCATCAGCCGCGCGTCGCTGCGCACCACGGCGGTGGTGGGCGCCGCCTTCAGGCTCAGTCCGCGCTCCTGCGCGAGATAGCCGAACTCGTCGCGCAGCCGCTCCAGCAGCGGACCGAGGGGAAAGTCGGCCAGCGTGGGCTGCACCACCCCCGACTCGATCTCGTTGATGTCCAGCAGCGCGTTGAGCATCGAGGCCATCACGCCCAGCGTCTCGTTGAACCGCGCCAGCAGCGTGCGCCCCTGCGCCGTGGCGACGGATTTCGCCAGCAGGCCGTGGATCAGCGTCAGCGACTGGAGCGGCTGGCGCAGGTCGTGACTGGCGGCGGCGAGGAAGCGCGACTTCGCCAGATTGGCGTGATCGGCCAGACGGCGCGCGGCCTCCAGCGCCTCGGCGGCGTGCTTGCGTTCGGTGATGTCGGCGAAGGTGATCACCACGCCTTCGATCCGCCCGTCGCCGGTGCGATAGGGCCGGACGCAGCGCATATGCCAGGATCCGGTCTCGCTCAGCACCTCGCGCCCCTGCGCCTCGGCGCCGCCCAGCACCGCGCGGGCGTCGGCCTCCAGCGCGTCGTCGCGGAAATGCGCGGCCAGATCGCTCAGCGGCCGGCCCACATCGGTCGCGATGACGCTGAACAGCGTGCGCGCGGCGGGCGTGAAGAAGCGGATGCGCAGGTCCATGTCGAGACACAGCGTGGCGACATCGGTGCTGTAGAGCACGTTCTGCAAGTCGGCCGCAGCGGTGCGGTGGCGCTCCAGCGTCTCCTGCAACTGGCCGTTCAGCGCGGTCAGCTCCTCGTTCAGCGACTGCAGCTCCTCCTTGGAGGCCAGCAGCTCCTCGTTGGTGGACTGATATTCCTCGCTGACCGACAGCGCCTCGGCGTGCACGCTCGCCTGCTCCTCGCTGGCGGTCTCAAGGGTGTGGATGGCGCCGCGCAGTTCGGTGCGGGTGATGTCGAGCTCGCGCTCGAGCGCGGCGATGCGTCCGGGGCCGCCGGCGGCGTCGGACGCGCGCATCGCGGGCGGCGGCGCGGCCACGAAGCAGGCCAGAACCAGCGCCTCGCCCTCCACCTCGACCGGGCGCATCTCGATGCTGAAGCTCTCGGCGCCGACGCCTTCGCCGACGGTCCCGCCGGTGACGGTCGCCAGCGCGCGGGTCTCGAAGGCGCGCTGCGCGGCGGCGCGGATGCGGCTGCGCTGCGCCGGGGGCGCTATGGCGAGAAAGTCCTGCGACGGCGCGCCGCTGGGGATGCGCAGATAACGCCCGGTCGGACCGGCGAAGTGCAGGCATTCGAAGCGGCGGTTGATCAGCACGGCGGTCGGCGCATAGGCGTCGAGCAGCGCCGTGCGGCAGAGATCGCCCAGCGCATCCTGCCGCTTCGGCGTCTGCCCGGCGGACAGCCGCGCCGGCGCGCGCGCGCCGTCGCCCAGCAGGAACGCGACATCGCCCGCGCGGCTGCGCCCGACGCGCCGGTAGAGCCGCGCCAGCTTGTCGATCGGCTCGAAGCGGCCGTCGGCGGGGCCTGCGGTCTCCGAGGCGCCCAGCAGCAGCACGCCGCCGGGGCGCAGCGCGAAGTGAAACAGCGACACCGCGCGCGCCTTCGCCTCGTGCCCCAGATAGATCATCACGTTGCGGCACGACACCAGATCGATGCGCGAGAACGGCGGGTCCTTGAGCAGGTCGTGCACGGTGAACACCACCGCGTCGCGCAGCGAGGCGATCACGCGATAGCCGCCGTCCTCCCGCACGAAGAACCGCGCCAGCCGCGCGGGCGAGAGCTGCGCGACGGCGGCTTCGGGATAAAGCCCCTCGCGCGCCGCAGCGATGGCCTCGGGGTCGGCGTCTGAGGCGAGGATCTGCACCTTCGCCTCCGGCTTGGTCGCCAGCGCCTCGAAGAACGCCATGCCCAGCGAATAGGCCTCCTCGCCCGTGCTGCACCCCGCCACCCAGATCCGCAAAGGTCTGTCCGGGGGGGTCTGCGCGATCAGTTCCGGCGCCACGCTCGCGGCGAGATGCTCAAAGACCTCCGGATCGCGAAAAAAGCTGGTCACATGGATCAGCAGGTCGCGCGCCAGCATGTCGCGTTCCTGGGCGTCGCCGCGCAGGCGCTCCAGATAGGCGGCCATGCCGCCGTCCGCTTCCGGGTCCGCGTCCGGATCCGCCGCCGCCATGCGCCGCGCCAGCCGCCGCAGCAGCGTGCCGGTCTTGTAGAGGCTGAAGTCGTGGCGCGTCTCGGCGCGCAGCAAGGCGATGATCTGCGCCAGCGCCGCGTCCTGCGGCGCGGCGGCGGGGCGCGTCGCGCGCTGCGCCGACCCCCCGCGCGCCGCCTCCGCCAGCGCCGCCGGCATCTGCGCCAGCGGCAGCACCAGATCGACCATCCCGGTGGCGATGGCGCTTTGCGGCATGCCGTCGTATTCCGCCTCCGAAGGGTCCTGCGCGATCACCAGCCCGCCCGCGTCATGCACCGATCGCAGCCCCTGCGCGCCATCCGCGCCGGTGCCCGACAGCACGACGCAGACCGCGCGCGCGCCGCACGCCTTCGCCAGCGCGTGCAGCAGATGGTCGAACGGCAGCCGCGCGCCATGGCGCGCCGTCGGCGCCGTCACCCTGAGCGCGCCGTCGCTGATCCCCAGATAGACGCCCGGCGGGATGACGAAGATCGCGCCGCCCTCAAGCGCCATGCCGTCCCCGGCCTGCCGCACCGGCATCGCGGTGTGACCGGCCAGCAGGGCGACCATCATGCTCTCATGCGTGGGGTCGAGGTGCTGGATCAGGATGAACGCGACGGTTGGATCGACCGGCAGCAGCGTGACGAGCCGCCGACAGGCTTCCAGCCCGCCAGCGGAGGCGCCGATGCCGACCACCGTCAGCGCGCGGGCCTCATGGCGCCCGCCGCCGTCGGCTTCGGGCGCGGAACCGGGCGATGCGGGCGTCTTGCGATCTTTTTCCTGAGGCATTGATTTTCCAAAACATCCCTGCGCGATCCTGCGCTTGACGCCTGCGTGAAAGCTTGCATCGACGCGCCGTTAGTCAAAAAAGGCGGTAGCATCAGCTGAAGCGCATTTTGTCGTCCGGTTCGAACTTAGCGCGCGAAACTGTTTTATTTCAGCATGATGACGGCATTTACGCCCATCGTCTGGATACATGTGGGCCGACGATGTCATATGCAATCAGCAACACTGTAGCATTTTGTCCTCACCCCAGCGGCATTGTTGCAACCTGCGCTGCATCGCGCAACCGGCGCCGCACGCCCGCGTTGCGGCTATACGGTCTGCCGCCATGGGGGCGGCGGCGGCTCTCGCGCCGCCAGGACTGACATCCTACGGAGAACGCCATGCATCGCCATC
>CAZRFB010000059.1:0-2155 GCA_964599185.1 uncultured Rhodobacterales bacterium
CGTCAGGCACAAAAGCTGCATCAGGTGGTTCTGCACCATGTCGCGCATGGCGCCGACGGTGTCGTAATAGGCGCCGCGCCCCTCGATGCCCACCGTCTCGGCCACGGTGATCTGGACGTGATCGACATGGCGCGCGTTCCACAGCGGCTCGAACAGCGCGTTGCCAAAGCGCAGCGCCATCAGGTTCTGCACCGTCTCCTTGCCCAGATAATGGTCGATCCGGTAGATGTGGTTCTCGTCGAACGCCTTGCCCAGTTGCGCGTTCAGCGCGCGGGCGGAGGCCAGATCGCGGCCCAGCGGTTTCTCCACCACGATGCGCGCGTCGTCGCCGCCCAGCTTTTCCGCCGCGATCCGCGCCGCGATCGGGCCGAACAGGCTGGGCGCTACCGACAGATAGAACGCGCGCGCCCGGCCCGGCGCCTCGGGCAGCAGGGTGGACAGCTCGCGCCAGCCCTTGTCGCCCGCAGCGTCCACCGCGACATACTCAAGCATTCCCAGAAACCGCGCGCGGGTCTCGGCGTCGAGAGCGTCGGCCTTGACGAACTCGCCCAGCGCGGCGTCGGCCATGGCGCGGAACGCTTCTGTATCCATCTCGGAGCGCGCGGCGCCGATGATCCGCGCGCCTTGCGGCGCCTGACCGTCGTGCAGGCGGTGATAGAGCGCGGGGATCAGCTTGCGGCGGGCGAGGTCGCCCGTTGCGCCGAACACCACGAGGTCGAAGGGTTCGACCGGAACAACGCGCGCAGCCATGGCGTTCGCCTTCTCGCTTGGGTCACAGGGCCGGCAGCTCGGCGCGCCGGGGCAGGTCGGCGCCGCGCCGCGAACAGGTGATGGCGGCGGCCTGCGCGGCGAAGCCCATCAATCCCGACAGCGCCTCCGCCGTCAACGCTTCAAGCGCGGCGCGGCTGGCGCGGCGGGTCTCGGCGAGGTTGGCGATCAGCGCGGCCTGAAACGTGTCGCCCGCGCCCACCGTGTCGGCCACCGCGACCCTGACGCCGGGAACCTGCGCCTGCGCGGCGCGGGTGAAGCCCTGCGCGCCCTCGCCGCCCCGCGTCACGATCACCGCCGCCGCGCCCGCGTCCAGCCAGCGCCGCGCCGAAGCCTCCGCCGCCTCGCCGGGGTAGAGGCGGCCGAGGTCCTCGTCGCTGACCTTCACCAGATCGGCGCAGGCGGCGAAGGCGCCGACGCGCCCGCGCCAGACCGCCAGATCCGGCTCCACGTTCAGCCGCACGTTGGGGTCGAGCGTGATGAAGCGCCGCCCCCGCGCGCCTTGCGCCAGCCCCAGCTGCGTCGCGCCGGTGGGGTCGGCGACCAGCGCGTAGGAGCCGAAGTGCAGCCCCCACACCTCCGGCCCCATCGCCGCCACGTCCTGCGGCTCGACCGAGCGGTCTGCGGCGCCGGTTCCGTAGAACACATAGGCCGGGCCGCCGTCCGGCCCGACATCCACCAGGCTCAGCGTGGTGGGCCGGTCCTTGGCGGCGAGGAACGCCGTCGAGACGCCCTCCGCCGCCAGCGCCGCGCGCAGGCGGCGGCCGAGGTTGTCGGTGGACATGCCGGTCATCAGCCCGGATGGTTGGCCCAACCGGGCCAGCCCCACCGCCACGTTGAACGGCGAGCCGCCGATGCGCGCGTCAAAGCTCAGGCCCTGCGGCCCCTCGGACGCGAACAGGTCGTAGAGCGCCTCGCCGCAGACCACGAACATCAGGCGGCCCCCGCCGCAGGCTCCGGCGCGTTTTCCGCCGCCGCCTCGGGCGGCACCATGGCGCCGGTCATGATCGCGACCGCGTCCGACATGGTGTAGTCGCCGGGCTTGATGACGCAGGCGCGCCGCCCGAGGCGGTGGATGTGGATGCGGTCGGCGACCTCGAACACATGCGGCATGTTGTGCGAGATCAGGATGATCGGCAGCCCCCGGTCGCGCACGTCCTTGATCAGCTCCAGCACGCGGCGGCTTTCCTTGACGCCCAGCGCCGCCGTCGGTTCGTCCATGATGACGAACTTGGTGGCGAAGGCGGCGGCGCGCGCCACCGCCACGCCCTGCCGCTGGCCGCCCGACAGCGTCTCGACCGCCTGGTTGATGCTCTGCACCGTCATCAGCCCCAGCTCGGTCAGCTTGGCGCGGGCGAAGTCGCGCATGTGCTTCTTGTCGAGCATC
>CAZRFB010000060.1:0-8294 GCA_964599185.1 uncultured Rhodobacterales bacterium
TGCGGGTGATCAACGAGGACGTGATCGCGGGCGGCGGCGGATTTGCGCCGCACGGCCACCGCGACATGGAGATCATCACCTGGGTGCTCGACGGCGCGCTGGCGCACCGCGACAGCACGGGCGGAGAGGGCGTGATCCGCCCCGGCGCGGTGCAGAAGATGAGCGCCGGGCGCGGCGTGCGGCATTCCGAAATCAACGCCTCCGACACGGCGCCGGTGCATCTGCTCCAGATATGGCTGGCGCCGGACGCGCGCGGCGCGGCGCCGAAATACGAGGAGGCGGCGGTTCCCGACGGCGCCGGGCTGCGTCTGATCGCGGCGCGCGCGGGGGCGCCGGTCAGCCTGCTGGCTGACGCGCGGCTCTACGCGGGCCGCTTCGGCGCCACAGAGACGGCGCAAGCGACGCTGGCTGCGGGGCGGCGGGCGTGGGTGCAGGTCGCGCGCGGGGGCTTGAGCGTGAACGGGGTCGCGCTGGGCGCGGGCGACGGCGCCGCGCTGACCGGCGAGCAGACGCTCAGCCTGCGCGCGGGCGCGGACGGGGCCGAAGTGCTGCTGTTCGATCTCGCCTGAAATTTGCGCCCTTGCGCGCGCCATGGGCGTCGCAAGGGCGCCCAAACGGCGGTCAATCGGCCCCCGCGCGCCGCTTTTGCAGCGTTTTGCGGTTGTTTCCGTCCCGTCTCCCGTGCTTAGCTTAAGGCATCAGCGCGCCGACAGAGCGCGCAGCGCACAACGGGAGAGTTCATGGCGAAGCCTGACGCAGCGGCGCCGTTCGTCGCGTTTGACCGCGTGCAGAAGAGCTACGACGGCGAGACGCTGGTCGTCAAAGAGTTGAACCTGGGCATCGGCAAGGGTGAGTTTCTGACCATGCTGGGGCCGTCCGGCTCGGGCAAGACCACCTGCCTGATGATGCTGGCGGGCTTCGAGACCGTCACCCACGGCGAAATCCGGCTGGGCGGGCGCCCGATCAACAACATCCCGCCGCACAAGCGCGGCATCGGCATGGTGTTCCAGAACTACGCGCTGTTTCCGCACATGACGGTGGCGGAAAATCTGGCGTTTCCGCTGCAGGTGCGCCACGTCGGCAAGGCGGAGACCGAGGCCAAGGTCGCCCGCGCGCTCGGCATGGTGCAGATGGGCGATTTCGGCGGACGCCGCCCGGCGCAGCTTTCGGGCGGCCAGCAGCAGCGCATCGCGGTGGCGCGGGCGCTGGTGTTCGACCCCGAACTGGTGCTGATGGATGAGCCGCTGGGCGCGCTCGACAAACAGTTGCGCGAGCAGATGCAATACGAGATCAAGCATATCCACGAACAGCTTGGCGTCACCGTGGTCTATGTGACGCACGATCAGGCCGAGGCGCTGACCATGAGCGACCGGGTCGCGGTGTTCAACGACGGCGTGATCCAGCAGTTGTCGCCGCCCGAGGATTTGTATGAGCGCCCGATGACCAGCTTCGTGGCGCAATTCATCGGCGAGAACAACCGCCTGCCCGGCCGCGTGCGCGCCGTGGAAGGCGCCGAGGCGGTGATCGACATCGACGGCGGCCATCAGACCCGCGCGCTGGCGGTCGCCTGCGGCGGGCAGGGCGCGCGCACCCAGCTCTCCATCCGCCCGGAGCGGGTGGTGGTGGGGGCGGAGGGCCTGCCCAACCGGGCGACCGGAAAGGTCGAGGAGCTGATCTATCTCGGCGACCACATCCGCTGCCGCATGAGCCTCATGGGCCTCAGCGACTTCATCGTGAAGGTGCCCAACACCGCAGGCCAGACGCCGCTGGCGGAGGGCGAGACGGCGACGGTGGGCTGGCGCACCGAGGATTGCCGCGCGCTGGACGCCGCCTGACCCAGATTCACGCCCGCAGGGCGACCTGCGGGCGGACGATCCCCGTCGGGCGCCGCCCGGCGGTAAAAACAGGGAGACGACGAATGCTGAAAAAGATGATGGCGGGGGCCGCGCTTGCGGGTCTCATGGCCGGCCCGCTTGCGGCGCAGACCACCGATCTCACCATTGTGTCGTGGGGCGGCGCCTACTCCAACTCGCAGAACAAGGCGTATCACGAGCCCTATGCGGCGCAGAACGCCGCCGTGAAGATCATCAACGACGAAAGCTCCAGCCAGGCGGTCGCCAAGCTGCGCGCAATGAACGAGGCCGGCAACATCACCTGGGACGTGGTGGACGTTGAAGGCCCCGACAGCCAGCGCCTGTGCGACGAGGGGCTGGCGATGCGGATCGACTTCGACGACTGGCTGGCCCCGGCGCCGGACGGGTCGCCCGCCACCGCCGACTTCGGCGAGGCGCTGATCAACGAGTGCTTCATCCCGCAGATCGTGTTCTCGACGACCTTCGGCTACCGCACCGATGTCGCGGCGTGGGGCGGCAAGACGCCGACCTCGGTGTGCGACGTGTTCGATCTGGCGACCTTCCCCGGCAAGCGCAGCCTTGAGCGCGGCCCGAAGAAGAACCTGGAATGGGCGCTCTTGTGCGACGGCGTGGCCAAGGCCGACCTCTATGACGTGCTCTCGACGCCCGAGGGCGTGCAGCGCGCGCTCGCCAAGCTCGACACGATCAAGCCCGAGACGATCTGGTGGACCGCCGGCGCCGAGACGCCGCAGCGGCTGGCCGACGGCGAAGTGGTGATCGGCTCCACCTACAACGGCCGCCTGTTCGCGGTGATCGAAGAGCAGAAGCAGCCGGTCGCGATGCTGTGGGACTATCAGGTGTTCGACTTCGACGGCTGGATCATCCCGACCGGCGTGCCCGAGGCCAAGATGCCGGTGATCAAGGACTACATCCGCTTCGCCACCGACACCCAGCGTCTCGCCGATCAGGCGAAATACATCTCCTACGGCCCGGCGCGCGCGTCCTCGGCGCCGCTGGTCAGCACCCACGCCGAACTGGGCATCGAGATGGCGCAGCACATGCCGACCGATCCGGCCAACCGCGGCAACATCCTGGTCAACAACATCGAGTGGTGGGCCGACAATCAGGACGAGGTCGAGGCCGTGTTCCAGGCGTGGCTCGCGCGCTGATGCGCACCGGCGCGGGGCCTTCGCGGCCCCGCGCCACCTGCTGAGGGGGGCTGGCCATGGCCGAGATCACGGCGCAAGCGATTACTGCGCAGCCGCCGCCCGCAGGCCCGCTGCGCGCCGCAGACGGCGCGCCGCTGAAGCTGAGCCTTGCGCGCGCGCAGCGGCGCGGCAAGCTGCGCGCCTTCGCGCTGGTGGCGCCGCTGCTGCTGTTCGTGACGCTGACCTTCATCGCGCCGATCGGCGAGATGCTGTTCCGCTCGGTCGAGAACCAGATCGTGCCCGACAACATGCCGCGCACCGTCGCGGCGCTGGCGGACTGGACGTCCGAAACGGCGCCGCTGCCCTCTGACGCCGCCTTCGCCGCCGTGGTGGCCGACTTTGGCGAGATGATCGAGGCGCGCAACCACACCCGCGTCGGCCAGCGGCTGAACTATGAGGCGTCGGGCTTCTCCAGCCTGTTCCGCAAGATGGGCCGCGAGATCCCGCGCATCGCGGGCGACCCGCGCGCGGGGCTGATCGAGGCCGACAAGGCCTGGGGCCAGACCGACACCTGGGTGACGCTCAAGCGCTTTTCGGGAAACTACACGCCCGCCTATTTCCTGAGCGCGGTGGACCTGACCCGCACCGCAGACGGCGCCATCGTCCAGAAACCCGAGAACGAGCGCATCTACGTCTATCTGTTCGCGCGCACCATGTGGATCTCGCTGCTGATCACAGTGGCGACGCTGCTGCTCGGCTATCCCATCGCCTATCTGCTGGCGACGCTGCCGCTGCGCACCTCCAACGTGCTGATGATCCTGGTGCTGCTGCCGTTCTGGACTTCGCTGCTGGTGCGCACGTCGGCCTGGATCGTGCTGTTGCAGCAGCAGGGCGTGATCAACGACGTGCTGGTGTGGCTGGGGCTGGTGGCCAATGAGGCGCGGTTGCAGATGATCTTCAACCAGACCGGCACCATGATCGCGATGACGCATATCCTGCTGCCGTTCATGATATTACCGCTCTATTCGGTGATGAAAACCATCCCGCCCTATTACGTGCGCGCGGCGAAGTCGCTTGGCGCCACCAACTGGACCGCGTTCTGGCGGGTGTATTTCCCGCAATCGACGCCCGGCATCGGCGCGGGCGCGATATTGGTGTTCATCCTGTCGATCGGCTACTACATCACGCCGGAACTGGTCGGCGGCACGTCGGGCGTGTTCATCTCGAACCGGATCGCGTTCCACATCACCAATTCGCTGAACTGGGGGCTGGCGGCGGCGCTGGCGACGCTGTTGCTGGCGCTGGTGATGATCCTCTACTGGCTCTACGACCGGCTGGTGGGCATCGACAACGTGAAGCTGGGGTAGAGATCATGGCGGCGCTTCCCCCCTATGCCGGCCCCGGCGCGCGCGCGTGGCACTATGGCTTTCGCCTTATCTGCGCGCTGATCTTCCTGTTCCTGATCTTCCCGGTGCTGGTGGTGATCCCGCTCAGCTTCAACGCCGAAGATTTCTTCACCTTCACGCCGGGGATGCTGGCGTTCGAGGCGGAGGCCTATTCATGGAAGCACTACGCCGCGTTCCTGAGCGATGAGCGCTGGACGCGCGCGGTGCAGAACTCGTTCATGATCGCGCCCGCCGCGACGCTGGTCTCGACCGTGCTGGGCACGGTGGCGGCGGTGGGCCTGAGCCGGCCGACCATGCCCTATCGCGGGCTGATCATGGCGATCCTGATCTCGCCGATGATCGTGCCGCTGATCATCACGGCGGCGGGGATGTATTTCTTCTATAGCCGCATCGGGCTGCAGGGCACCTACGCCGGCGTGATCCTGGCGCAGGCGGTGCTGGGCACGCCGTTCGTGATCATCACCGTGACCGCGACGCTGGTGGGGTTCGACCAGTCGCTGGTGCGCGCCTCGGCCAGCCTCGGCGCCGGGCCGGTGACGACGTTCTTCAAGGTGCAGATGCCGCTGATCCTGCCGGGGGTGATCTCGGGCGCGCTGTTCGCCTTCATCACCGCGTTCGATGAGGTGATCGTGATCCTGTTTGTCGGCGCCCAGCAGCAGAAAACCCTGCCGTGGCAGATGTTCACTGGCCTGCGCGAACAGATCTCGCCGGTGATCCTGGCGGCGGCGACGATACTGGTGGTGCTGTCGATCGCGCTGCTGACCACGGTGGAGCTGTTGCGGCGGCGGTCGGAGCGCCTGCGCGGGTTGTCGCCCGGTTAAGCGCCGCAGCGCTGGCGCTGCTGGCGGTAGAGCTGCGCCTGCGCGGCGACCTGGGCTGCGGCGCGCTGCACGTCGGGCTTGGCGCGCCAGTCGCCGCGGCGATAGCCGGTGTGGCCTTCGTGATAGGCGAGATACTGGTTGAAGGCGTCGGTCGTCGGCAGGCCGTTGGAGGCGCGGGTCTTGGCCATGTACCAGCCGACAAAGTCGATGGCGTCGTTGAAGTCGTCGCGGTCGGCGCCGCGCGCGCCGGTCTCCTTGCGATACCAGTCCCATGTGCCGTCGAGCGCCTGCGCATAACCGTAGGCGGAGGATTGCCGCCCGGTCGGGATGCCCATGAACGAGGTGCGCGGCGGCCTGGCGTCGGCGCGGAAGGTCGATTCGCGCCAGATGATCGCCATCTTCACTTCCTGTGGCGCGCCCCACTTCGCCTCCGCCTGCGCCGCCGCGCGCGCCCAGCGCGGGTTGTCGCGGTAGATCGCGCAGATGTCGGCGACGTTGGAGGGGCGGCGGTCGCTGCTGGAGCACGCGCTCAAAGCTGCGGCGGCGAGCGCCGCCCAGAAGGCGCGCCGCCTCATCGCTGCTCTGAAGGTCTGCCCCGAACCTTTTGTCATTGCCGCAAAGATAGCCGAAAAAGTGCGCGCCGTCGAGAATCTACAGCAGCAGCGCCAGCGCGGTCGGCACGACGAGGATCGACACCAGCGTCGAGACCACCACCAGCCCCGCCACAACCTCCGGCTCGGCGCCATAGCGGGCCGCCAGCATGTAGTTGGTCACCGCGACCGGCATCACCGCCTGAAGGATCAGCGCGCCCGACGCCATCGGGCCGAGCGCGAAGGCGTTCGCCACGCCCAGCGCCACGGCCGCGCACAGCGCCGCCTTGGCCAGCGACACCCATATCGCCCGCCCGACGCCGCGCACGCTGAGTTGCGCCACCGCTACCCCCAGCGTGATCAGCATCAGCGGAATCGCGATCTGGCCCACCAGACCCAGCGTGGTCTCGATCACGCCCGGCGTCCGCCAGCCCTGCGACGCGAACAGGATGCCCAGCGCGGAGGCGTGAAAGATCGGCTGCTTGAGCATCTCCAGCGGCGAGGCCTCGCCGGTCACGATCCAGATCCCCACCGTGAACGACAGCGCCGCCGACACCGCGAAGATCACCATGGCGAAGGCCAGCCCCTGATCGCCATAGGCGAACAGCGCGATCGGCAGGCCGACGTTGCCGGTGTTGCCGAAGATCACCGGCGCCAGATACACCCGCCGCGCCAGCCCCGCGACGCGGGTCAGCGCCAGCGCGCCCACGCCGATCAGCGCATAGAGCGCCAGCGCCGCGAAGGCGAGGTTGCGGAACGCGACCGGGTCAACCTCGATCCGGCTCAGCACCGAAAAGATCAGCGCGGGCGTGGCGACCTGCATCGACAGGCGGCTGACGAAGGCGATGTCGTAGTTCAGCCCCGACCGCCGCCACACATAGCCGATCAGCGCCAGAAAAAACACCGGCGCGGTGATTTCGAGGATCTGGAGAAACATCGGCGCGCGGCTCCCGAAACGGCTGCGCGCTGCGCTATCACGGCCGGGCGCGCCCTGTCGATGCGCGCCCGACAGCGCGCGCTGAAGCGCGCATCTGGAAATCGGTCGCGCGGTGCAGTATCTGGAGCGACATGAGCAAGAGTGACCCGACCGCGCCCATCAGCGCCACCGCGAAGTTCCGCATCGGACAGGTCGTCCGCCATCGGGTCTATCCGTTTCGCGGCGTGATCTTTGATGTCGATCCGGTGTTCGACAACACCGAGGAATGGTGGAACGCCATCCCCGAGGACGTGCGCCCGCGCAAGGACCAGCCGTTCTATCATCTCTACGCCGAGAACGAGACCAGCTATTATGTGGCCTACGTCTCGGAGCAGAACCTTGTCGCCGACACCTCAGGCGATCCGGTCGATCATCCGGAAGTCGAGGAGATGTTCGGCGACATGGAGGACGGCGGATACGCGCTGCACCACGAGTTGCGCCACTGAACGCGCGCGCGGTGCGTCAGCCGTTGGTTTTGGCCAGCCCGTCCCAGTTCGGACCGACGAGGTTTTCGCCGGGGTCGCCCAACCGCGCGCCGCTGGTGGTGTTGGCGGCGGCGCTGGTGGACTGGTAGTTCTGGTTGAGCACCATGGCGGCGCCGTAGGCGAGCACACCCATCGTAACGAGCGCGGCGAGGAAGGCTTTCATGGTGTTTCTCCTCCTGATTTTGCCTATGTTCTGAACCCTGCGCGCCGCCGATGCAAGGCGGCTCAGGGCGAGACCTGGCGCCACAGCGCCTCGGCGATGGCGCGATAGATCAGCCCGTGCGCGCTGTCGGGATCGAGGGCTGCGACCGGGCGCCCGGCGTCCGACGCCTCGCGCAGCGCCATCGACAGCGGCGCCGCGCCCAGGAAGGGCGCGCCGATGCGCGCGGCCTCGGCCTGCGCGCCGCCGTCGCCGAAGATATGCGCGGCGGTTCCGCAGGTCGGGCAGACATAGACCGACATGTTCTCGATCACGCCCAGAATCGGCACATCGACCTTGCGAAACATCGCCACGGCGCGGCGCGCGTCGATCAGCGCCAGATCCTGCGGCGTGGAGACGATCACCGCGCCGCTGAGCGGCGCGCCCTGCGCCATCGCCAGTTGCGCGTCGCCGGTGCCGGGCGGCATGTCCACGATCAGCACGTCGAGCGCGCCCCACGCCACCTCGCGCAGCATCTGGGTGATCGCCGACAGCACCATCGGCCCGCGCCACACCATCGCGTCCTCGTCGCCGACCAGAAAGCCCAGCGACATCACCTTGACGCCGTAGCCGTCCAGCGGCTGAAGGATGCGCCCCTCCAGCACGCGGGGGCTGCCGCGCAGGCCGAACAGGCGCGGCAGCGAGGGGCCGTGGATGTCGGCGTCGAGCGCGCCCACCCGCAGCCCCATCGCCCGCAGGCTGAGCGCGAGGTTGCAGGCGGTGGTGGACTTGCCGACGCCGCCCTTGCCCGAGGCGACGGCGATGATGTGGCGCACGCCGGGGATCGGCTCGGGGCCTTTGCGCGCCGGCGCGGTC
>CAZRFB010000061.1:0-2223 GCA_964599185.1 uncultured Rhodobacterales bacterium
CGCGGTGTCGATCAGCGCCAGATCGGGCCGCTTCAGCCCGAAGAACAGCCACGACCACGCGCCGTTGAACAGCAGTTGCAGCGCGAACAGCCCGAACGCCAGCGGCGCCCCCGCCAGCCCCCCCGCCGCGTGCCACACCAGCCATGCGGCCACCGCCATCATGGCGTAGAGGATGGTCCAGACGATGGGGAACGCCCAGTTCGGCGGGCGCCAGTCGGGCCGGTCGAGGCTTTCATACCAGTCGCCCGGCTTGAACACCGCGCCGCTCATCGCGACGACGAAAGTCACGCCGATGAAGGCGAGCAGCGTGAGATCGAGGCCCCACACCGGCTTCAGCCGCCGGTCGCGAGCGACAGGCGGCGGGATTGTTCGCGGGAATGGGCCTGCATCACGATCTCCGCCATGCGGCCAACATGGTCCCCTACGGTCGGGCGGACAAGGTGCGGCGGCGGCGGCGTGGCGATCACCGCCTCGACCAGCCAGCGCGTCTCGGCCAGCGGCTCGGCGCCCTTGCCGCAGCGCGGCGCGCCGATGTCGCTGAGCGCGCGCAGCATCAGGCGGCGCTTGACCCCCGGCGCCACCACCGCGCGGGAGGCGACGCTGTCATGGCCGCGACGCGCCACCTCGCGGCCGATCTCGCGATAGAGCAGCCGCGCGGCGCGGATCGCGGGCCGCGCCTCGCGCGGCAGGCCGCGCACGCCCCAGGCGCTGCGGTCATACAGCCGCTCCGCCTCAGCCAGCAGCCCCGCCACCACGCGCCCCAGCGCGGGCCCGTGCGCGGGCGCGGCGAGAAAGGCGTCCGGCTCGATCCCCTCGGCGCGCAGCCAGTCGAGCGGCAGATAGAGCCGCCCCTCGCGCGCGTCCTCGCCCACGTCGCGGGCGATGTTGCTGAGCTGCATGGCCACGCCCAGATCGCAGGCGCGCGCCAGCACCCACGGCGCGCGCGCGCCCATCAGCACGGTCATCATTGCGCCCACCGCGCCCGCCACGCGGGCGCCATAGGCGCGCAGCTCCGAAATCGTCGCGTAGCGCCGCCCCTCGGCGTCCCACGCCAGCCCCTCGATCAGCGCCTCGGGCAGGGCGCGCGGCATGGCGTGATGCGCGATCATGTCGGCGAAGCAGCGGTCGGCGGGGTGGTCGAAGGGCCGCCCGTCATAGGCGCCCGCCAGCCGCGCGCGCAGCCGCGCCAGCGCCGCGTGCTTGCCCCGGCTGAGGTCCACCGCGTCGTCGGCCAGCCGGCAGAAGGCGTAGAGCGCGTAGGCCGGTTCGCGCACCCGCATCGGCAGCAGGCGCGAGGCGGAGAAGAACGATTTCGAGCCGACCTTGATCGCCGCGCGGCACGCCGCGCGGTCGGCGTCTGAGGCGAGAAGCTCAGACATAGGCGCTCGCCGCCGGGATCATCTCATCGACCACGCGGGCCGACGACACCACGCCGGGCAACCCCGCGCCGGGATGCGTGCCCGCGCCGACGAAATACAGGCTCTCCAGCTCCTCGCTTCGGTTGTGCGGGCGGAACCACGCGCTTTGCAAAAGCTTCGGCTCCATCCCGAACGCCGCGCCGCGCTCGGAGCGCAGCCGGTCGCGAAAGTCGATCGGCGTGGTGATCCGCGACGTCACGATCTGGTCGCGCAGGCCCGGCAGCATGGTCTCCTCCAGCCGCCGCTCGACCCGCTGGCGATAGGGTTCGGCCAGCTTTTCCCAGTCGTCGCCGCTGTCGAGGTTGGGCACCGGAACCAGCGCATAGAACGCGTCACAGCCCGGCGGCGCCACCGACGGGTCGGAGGCCGACGGGCGATAGAGATACATGCTGAAATCTTCGGTGACGATCTTGTTGCGGAAGATGTCGCGCAGCAGGTCCTTGTATCGCGGACCGAGCACGATGCTGTGATGAGGCACGTTTTCGTAGCGTTTCTTCGTGCCGAAATACCAGACGAACACGCTCATGGAATAATCCATGCGGTCGATCTTGGCGTCGGTCCAGCGGCGGCGCTTCAGGCCGGGAACCATGGTGCGATAAACGGTGGCGGGGTCGGCGTTGCAGATCACCACGTCCGCCGCGAGCCGCTCGCCGTCCGCCAGCCGCACGCCGGTCGCGCGGCCCTGCGCATGGGTGATCTCGGCGACCTCGGCGCCATAGCGCAGCTTGCCGCCGACATGGCCCACCAGATCGGCCATCGCCTGCACCAGCGCGCCGGTGCCGCCCATGGCGTAGTTCACGCCCCA
>CAZRFB010000062.1:0-9673 GCA_964599185.1 uncultured Rhodobacterales bacterium
CCGCGTCATCGTCACCGGCTGCCTCGGCGCCGACGCGCAGTATATCCGCGGCGCGCACCCTTCGGTGCTGGCGGTGACCGGCCCGCAGCAATACGAACAGGTGATGGACGCGGTCCACGCCGCCGCGCCGCCGTCGCCCGATCCGTTCATCGACCTGATCCCCGGCCCGCGCGACGAGGGCGCGGGCGTGCGGCTGACGCCGCGCCACTACGCCTATCTCAAGATCGCCGAGGGCTGCGACCACAAGTGCAGCTTCTGCATCATCCCCGCGATGCGCGGCAAGCTGGCGTCGCGCCCGGCGGGCGCCGTGCTGCGCGAGGCGGAAAAGCTGGTGGCGAGCGGGGTTAAGGAGCTGCTGGTCATCAGCCAGGACACCTCCGCCTACGGCAAGGACATCGGCTATGCGTCAAGCCCGTGGCGCGGGGCGGAGCGGCGCGCGCACATCACCGATCTGGCGCGCGATCTGGGCTCGCTCGGGGCCTGGGTGCGGCTGCACTACGTCTATCCCTATCCGCATGTGGACGACCTGATCCCGCTGATGGCCGAGGGGCTGGTGCTGCCCTACCTCGACATCCCGTTCCAGCACGCCGCGCCAAGCGTGCTGCGCGCCATGCGCCGCCCGGCCAATGAGGCCAAGGTGCTGGCGCGCATCGCGCGCTGGCGCGCGCAGGTTCCAGACCTCACGCTGCGCTCGACCTTCATCGTCGGCTTTCCCGGCGAGACCGAGGCCGATTTCCAGCACCTGCTCGACTGGCTGGAGGCGGCGCAGCTCGACCGCGTGGGCGCCTTCCAGTATGAAAATGTCGGCGGCGCCAGCGCCAACGCGCTGCCCGATCACGTGTCGGCGGAAGTGAAGCAGGACCGCTTTGATCGCTTCATGGCTGTCGCCGCCCGCATCTCCGAGGCGCGGCTTGACGCGAAAGTGGGTCGCCGCATGACCGTGCTGGTCGATGCGGTGGACGCCGACGGCGCCGAGTGCCGCAGCCCGGGCGACGCGCCCGAGATCGACGGCAACGTGTTCATCGACGAAGGCTTCGAGGGGCTACAGCCCGGCGACATGGTGGCGGTCGAGATCGACGAGGCGGGCGAACACGACCTCTGGGCGCGCCGCCTGCGCTGACGCGCCCGAGCGGTGCGCCCTTTTGCGCCGGGACGCACGGCCCTGATCCTCACTGCGATCTGACGCGCCCAACGGCCGCCGATGCGGCGTCCGCCTGCGCCGCGCAGGCGGCGTCGGGGCGCAGCATCGCGGCGCCGCGCGCGGCGACGCGCTGACCGGGGCCGAGGCTGAAGCGGGGATAGACGCCGGGATCGAGGCCCGCCTCCGCCATGTGCTCGATGGTCTCGACAAACAGCGCCCGCGAGGGCCGGTCCACCAGCCGCACGATCGCATGGTCCGCCGCCTCCAGCGCCAGCCAGGTTTCAAGCTGCGCGCGTTCCTCGGCCGGGTCCGCCACGCCGCGCGACCGCAGCCAGCCGCGCAGGCGGCGGCGCTGGGGCGCCGTCGCGTCCGGCGGCGCGAACCGCCAGGCGACGTGGAGCGCGCAGGCGAGCGACGGCGCAAGCCCGCCGCGCGCGTCCGCCAGCAACCCTCCGGCGGCGACGGCGCGCCCCTGCGCCGCCCGGAGCCCGCCTTGCGCGACAAACGCCTCCGCTTCGGCGGCGCTCAGGAACAGCGCGGCGGCGTCGGCGTCTTCTGGCGCGGCGACGCGCGCGAAATCGGGGTTGGCGAGGGCGAAGCGGCGCGCGAGCAGCCGGGCGTCGGCGCCCGCGCCCGCCACCATCGCGACGCGCCGCGCGCCCATGGCGCGCAGCGCCGCCGCCATCAGCGCCGCCTCCTCCGCCAGCCCGCTCGACAGGTGCAGCGTCATGCCGCCCGCCGCTGGTCCGGGCCAGTCGGTCTGCGGAAACACGCACGGCAGGACGACCGCGTCGCAGAAGGCGCCGACCACGGCCCAGTCGCGCGGCGCCACGCCGCCAAGCAGCGCGAAGGGCGGATCGGCTTCGTAGCGCGCCGCCAGTTGCGCGGCCCAGCCTTCGGGCGGCCCGCTCAGCCGCCAGATCGCCATCCGCCACAACCTGCGGGCGGCGGCGTATTCGGCCTTGTAGCCGGGCGAAAAGCCGGGGCGGCCCAGTTCGCGGGCGATCTCGCCGTTGCGCCGGGTCACATAGGCGTCGATCACGGCGAGGCTGGCGGCGACCTGCGCCTCGGGCGCATCGGGGGTGATGACGGTGGCGAAGGTCCAGCTGCGCGCGTCGTGGCCGGGGTCGGGCGTCGCGCCCAGCCGCCGCAGATAGGCTGTCAGCGCCGCCGCGTCCGCGTCCGCGATCGCGTAGCGCGGCATGGTGGCGGCGAGCGCGGCGCCTGCGGGATCGACGCCGTCGCGCAGCGCGCGGGCGAGGTCGCGCGCGCCGGCGTAGGCGGGGCGGCTGCGCGGCGTGCGCGCCGCCATCTTTGCGAGCGGGCCGTATCGCTCCTGATAGAGATCGCGCAGCAACAGCGCGCGTCGCGGCGTCAGCGGCGCGAACAGCACCGGCGCCGCGATCGCGGGCGCGCGCGCGTCGCTCTCGCCGCCGCCATAGCCGCTGGGGCGGTGGCAACGCACGCAGGCCGCCATCGCGGAGGGCAGCGCCGCGCCGCCCGCAATCGTGGCGCGCAGCCCCTCGCCGGTCAGATAAAGCCGCGCGCCGCGCTCGGCGGCGGCGTCGGTCGCGGCGGGCGGCGCGTCCTGCGCCGTGTCCTGCGCGGCGACCGGCGCCGCAGCCAGCGCGAGCAGGAGGCCCGCCAGCGCGGCGGCGGCGAACTGGCGGGTGGGCGGGCGCGTCATGCCCCCGCCAGCGCCGCGCGGGTTTCCTGCGCCAGGCGATCGGGCGTCACGTCGCCCTCCAGCCGCAGCCACCTATCCCCCCGCAGCCGCAGCAGCATAAGCGCGCGATGCGCCATCTTGACGTCGTCCAGCGCGTCGAAGGCGGCGCGCACCGCGTTTACCGCCCCCGGCGCGCCGGTGAAGAACCGCCACTGCGGCGGCGCGTCGTAGAGCGCGGCGTAGGCCGCCAGCCGCTCCGGCGTGTCGTGGTCGGGATCGATGCTGACCGACCAGAGCCGCACTGTCGCCAGATCTGGGCCGAGCGCGTCGGCGGTCGCGGCCAGCATCGCCGACAGCATCGGGCAGATGCCGGGGCAGGTGGTGAAGATGAAGTTCATCAGCACCGGCCCGCCGCGCGCAAGCTCGGCCGCCAGATCGGCGGCGGCGCCGTGATGATCGACCAGCGGCGCGGCGGGCGCCGCATAGCGCACTTCGAATCGTTCCGCAGGGGAAGCGGGCGCGGGGTCTTGCGCGCCGTGGGCGTGGGCTTCGTGGGCGCGGGCGCCCGGCGCGCCCGCCCAGAACGCCGCGCCTCCGGCCAGTCCACCGGCCAGTCCACCGGCCAGCGCCCAAGCGGCCTCTCGTCGCGTCAACATCGCACAAGGCCCTTTCAGTGCAGCGAGAAGATCGCCGCGTCGTGGTGCAGCGGGTCGAACTGATACATCCTGAGCCGGGGCGACGGCTCGAAGTTCATCTCCATCATCACCCGGTGCACGCCCGGCGTCACGGTGTCGGGCGCGCCGCCCGCTTCGGGGTCGGTTCGCGCCGCGCCTTTCTCCGCCTTGTCCACAAGGATCGTGCCCGGCGTGGTGTTGAAGCGGGCGTGGAAGCGCCCGAAGGTGAACCACGCGCCCGATCCGGCGGTCTTGACGCTGGATTTGAAGGTGTTCTCCCAACCCCGCGCGCCGCCGAAATCGACGTTGAGATAGCCGTGGGGAAAGTAGTCGCCGTTCAGCAGCGTCACCTTGACCAGATCGCCGCGCCGCCGCCATCCGGGCATCTCCAGATAGCCGCCGCCGGTGATCTGGCCGTAGAGCGTGTTGTTGACGAACAGCAGCGTCACGTCCGACGCCGGGTCGGGGGCGACGCCGCTCGGCAGACGGGTGCGGTGCATCCAGTCCAGATAGGCGTCGCGCGCGTCGAGCAGCATCCGCAGCCAGGCGGCGTCAGCGTCCACGCCCGGCGCTGCCATGGCCGCCTGCATGGCGCCGAACGCCCGCCACATGCGCTTGGCGGGCGCGAGGTCGCCGATGCGGTCGATGGCGTCCACCGCCCCCCGCTCGCCATAGAGCGCGCGCAGCAGCCCCAGACGCGCCTGCATCATCTGCGCCATGGTCGCGCCCGGATTGCCGGTCATCTCGCGGAACGCGGCGAGACAGACCGGCGCCTTGGCGCTGTCGGGCATGGCGAGGCCTGCGGGCATGTCGCCCGGCGGCAGGCCCTCGAAGGCCCATTGCTCATGCGCCACGATCCCCGCGCCCAGCGGATGGCACGCCATGTTCAGCGCCATGGCGGGCATCCCCAGACGCGCCGCCAGCGCGTCGATGAAGGGCAGAGGCGGCGGGACCACCTTGTGCGCGTTCTCGATCGCCTGCGCGCGCGGCGGATGGTTGCGCCAGCCCCAGGTGTAGGTGAGGTTGTAGTATTGCGGCGGCGCCATTTTGACCGCGACGCTCACCCGCGTGCCGTCCTCCATCGGAAAGAACGTCTGGTCGAGCGAGGCGTAGAGCGGGCCGGCCTTCACCGCGATCTCCGGCCAGCGGCCCAGAAGATCGAGCTGGCGGCGCTGGCCCGCCGCGTCATAGTAGGCGATCTGCGCGGCGCTGCGCTTCACCACCGAAGGGCCGCGGCCGTCGGCGCAGGGCTTGCCCGCCGCCATGCCGCTGACCGCGACGCCGTTCACCGTCACCTCCCACGGGCAGTCGAAGTGCATGGTCATCGGCGAGAAATCGTCATTGCCGCGCGCGAGCACGTTGATTTCGTAGCGGATCGTCCACGGCTTCTCGGGCGGGATCGGCGCGGCGGCGGCGCAGGCCTCGTTGGTTGGCTGGCCGGGGCCGCCGCAGTTCACATAATCCACCGCCTCGCCCAGCCGCGCCCAGCCGAAATCGAAGAACATCGTGTCGGACTGGATGCGCCCGCCATACCAGACCTGCCGCACCACCGCCTCGCCGCCGACCACCGCGCCGTCGGCGTCATAGACCGGCATCACGCGGTTCACCCGCTTGTGGCCGGAATGGTTCAGCAGCGGAAAGCCGCGATAGGCGCGGTCGCCGGGCACGCGCGACGCCGCGCCGTCCCGCCCCGTGATGATGTCGCGCGCCCATTGCAGGTGGTGGTCCACCACGCTGCGCTGGTCGGTGAGCCGCGCCTGCGCGCCCTGCGCCCGGACCGCCAGCGCCTCGGGCGACAGGCCGTCAGGATCGAGCAGCAGCGTGCGGTAGGGCGCGTCCAGCACGATCTCGCCCAGGGTCTCGAGGATGTAGCGCAGGTCGTCGATGGGCGACTGCGGGTTGATCACCACCGCTGTCGGCTTTCCCGCGTGCAGCGCGTAATGCTCGGACTTGGTCGCGGACACCGTGTTGACCATCTCCACCCCGTCGCGGTCGCGCAGGTTGGCGTAGGTGGTGGGCAGCATGTTCGTGCCCGGCGGCGTGGCGTGCGAGTCGACAATCTCCTCCACCCCGTCGCCGTCGAGATCGGCCTTGCCGGGAAACAGGCTGGGTCCGGTGCGCACATAGGTCGCGCGGATGAAGGCGGGCGGCGTGATCCGGGGCAGGGTGCGCAGGGTGCTTGCCGCGAAGGCGGCGGCGTTGGCGTCGGGGCTTGCGTCGCGGCGCAGCCACTGGAACGGCAGCGCCTTTCCGGCGGGCTGCGCGACGCAGCGCACCCGCCGCCAGGCCGACATCGGCGTGTTGGGCTGCGCGCCCGGATGGCCCGGCTTAAGGTAGCGCGACTGCGCCGTGCCGGGGTCGGCGGTCGGATCGCCGGGGGGAATGATCATCGCATTGGCTTCGAAGCCGCCGCCCAGCGCGGGGAACTGCGCGAAGGTCTGCACCAGGTCCTGCTCGGCGGCCGGCAGCGCGGCGAAGCCCAGGATGCGGCCCTGCGCGCGAAAGATCGGCGGGTCGGGCTGGAAAAAGCCCGCCGCACATTCCTGCGGACTTTGCGCCGCCGCCAGCGCGGGCGCCGCCAGCGCGGCGGCGGCGGCGAGCAGGGCGCGCCGCAGGGCGCGGGCGCGCGTGGATGGGGGGGTGTGCCGGGTCATCGTCGCCTCCCTTTCGCCGTCTGTGGGTTCACGCCGTCTGTGGGTTCACGCCGTCTGAAGCCTCACGCGATCCCGGGCGGGAAAGGCCCCGCCCGCCTTCGCCCCGCGCGCGCGACGCAGGCGCCGGCGAGCCATTCCAGCCGCTCCGCGATCGCCGCCGCCGACGCGCGCACCGGGGCGCCGCCCCAGATGTCGCGCGCCTCGTCGCCGTAGCGCAGCAACCCCAGCGAGCAGTCCATCACCGCCCGCTCGGGCCTCATCCGCAGCACGTCGGCGCGCCGCCAGAGGCTGCGCGCGCCGCTCTCGGGGCCCGCGCCGCGCGAGACGAACAGCGCGCCGCGCAGGCGCTCCACATCATCAGCGCGGGCATGGAGAAAGCGCCAGCCCCGCCCCGCCCCCGCGCGCCGGGCATGATCGGCCCAGCGGCGCGGGGTGTCGCGGTCGGGGTCGAGCGTCAGGGTGTAGATCTCCGCCATGGCGGCGGGCCCCTGGTCGAGCGCGGCGCGCACCGCCGCCAGCTTTGCCGTGCAGGGGTAATGCGCGTCGTGCAGGACCGAGGTGAAGGCGATCAGCACCAGCCGCCCTTGCGTCAGATCGCTGTAGAACCGGGCCGCGCGGCCCTCATGGTCGGTCACCGCGATATCGGGGATCGCGCGACGGTTCAGCCGCGCAGGCCCCGTCGCTGACCAGTCATAACGCCTGTCAAGGTTCATGGCGCGCGCCTTTTATGCCTGAAGGCCTGGGGGGTTCAGCTGTCGTCGGGTTTGTGCGCGCCGCCGGGGGGATGCACCTCGATGTGCTTGCGGCGGCGGCTCTCGGTCTCGCGGCCAAGGTGCGCCACCGAATCGCTGCTGCGCGGGGTGTCGAAGCCCTTGCCCCTCGGCACGATGTCCCAGCGGATCATCATCGCGTGATCCTCGTGCACCACGTTTTGGCAGTGCATGACGTGGCGGCCCATGAAGTCCTTCCAGCGCATGAACACCGTGACCTCGGTGTTGGGCAGCAGCAGCGCCACGTCGCGGCGCGGCCCGCCCATGAATCGCGCCGGATCGGGCAGCATCGGCTGCCGCAGGCCCACCTGCGGCAGAAACGCCGCGAGCGCCGCGAAATGGGCGTGGCGGCGAAAGCGGATGTCCTGCGGGCGGCCCTCCATCAGCGGCGCGAGCACATCCATCACGGCGGCCTCGTCCACGGCGCCGTCGTCGCCCACGAACCGCTCCAGCGTCGCCAGCGCCGCTTCGCCGATCGCGATAAGCCGCGGATCGTCGTCGGCGATCGGGCCGTGCAGACGCTCCAGCCGCGCCTTTTGCTGCGGTTTCAGAACCGTCTCCCAATAGGTCTCCGCCAGCGCGCGCCAGTCGTCGGCGGGAGCCGATTCGAGCCGCAGCGCCTCCGGGTCGCGTCGCCGCAGCGTCTCGATGCGCCGCCGCAGCCCTTCGCGCGCCTCGGGCGGGGCTGCGGGGAACGCCTCGCGCAGCGCCTGACCGGTGCTGAACCCGCTGGCGCCGGGTTGCGGCGGCGCGGCGGCGCCCTCGGCGTCGGGCGCCGCCGCGCTTTCGAACCGCGCCGCCGCGCCGGTATCGCTGGCGCGCGTCTCAGCCTGCGCCTGCTCCGCCGCCGGGGGTGGCGTCAGTTCGCTCTGGATCGAGCCCTGGCTGAACGGTTTGCCGTCCTGCTCCAGGATGATGAACTCGGTGAAATGGCTGTGGATCGGGTGGTGCCAGCCGCTGCCGCCGTTGCGGAACGTCCAGATCTCGGCGCTGTCCTGCTCGATGCCGGCATCGACGCGGTTAGGGTCGAAGATGTCGCCGTTGATGGTCCACAGCCCGCCGTCATAGTCGAACTCCCACAGCCGCTCGCGGCGCACCTCGCTCAGATCGACCGGCGGCAGGTCGCGGAAGAACAGCGGGAAGCGGCTCTCGTCCTCCACCGGCTCGGCCTCGACCTCGAAGGCGACCTGCGCGTTGGCGTCGAAGAAGTCCTGATCGGTGGCGTAGTCGCTTTGGCGGATGCGCCGCTCGGTCGGGCCGCGCCCGTTCTCCTGCTCCAGTTCGTTGACCAGATAGACGCGCGCCCCGGCCCCGAACGCGGCGAAATCCACGATCACGTCCACGCGCTGCGCCACGCCCAGATAGACGCTGTTCACCAGCACGGGGTTGGGCTGAAAATTGCCGTCGCCGGTGACGACCAGCATCTGGTGGCTGGTCTGCGTCGCAGGGCGGGATTGTTTTTCTTTGCTCTCCGGCCCGAAAACGGCGGCGCGATAGCCGGGGCTGACGCCGGTCGCATGCAGGAACAGATCGTAGAAGCGCGACGGCCCGCCGTTCAGCAGCCGCAGCCGATACTTGCGCGGCTTGACCTTGAGCAGCGGCTGCACACGGCGGTTGACGCTCCAGCGGTCGCCGATCACGCCGTCGATGTTGAAACCGTCGAACACCACTTCGGGCGAGGGGTCGTAGCCGTCGGCGCTCTTGCCGGCGTCGTCCGCGACGGCGGAAAGGCCGACATGGGTGATCGCCTTGCGCGTCCCGTCGGCCAGCAGCACGCCGCGCGCGGGGTCGGCGGCGTCGCTCCAGTCCTGCGCGCTCTCGAAGGTCCAGCGGGTGGACTGCTCCCGGCCCACCCTGCGCGGCTTCCGCCCGGTCTCCTTCTCGTCTTCGCCGCGCGCCACGATTTCCTGCGCGAACAGCAGATCGTGGAAAATCAGCGGCAGGTCATGGTCGCCGGAGGGCAGGCGCCAGCCCTGCGTCTCGTCGTCCATGTCGCCGTTCCCGGCGCCGGGCTGGTCAAACATGAAGTAAAAGCCGTCGAGCCCCGCGTAAACATTCGACGCGGTGAAGTCCATCCGGTGGTCATGATACCACAACGTTGACAAACGCTCACGGTCGTCATGGCCGGAGGGGAAGTTGGCGTAGTGGTGATCCCAGTATTCGCCGGGGTTCAGCCAGTCGTTGGGGTAGCCGTCGCTCTCGCTGGCGGTATGGGCGTTGTGCAGGTGCGACGTGGTGGACGGCAGCGCGAAGCGCAGGCGGGAATGGCCGGGCTGATTGCCGATCTCCGGCAGGTCGTTGATGCGCCGGGTCATGATCGGCGCGCCATAGCGGGCGTGAAACGTCGGTCCGGGCGAGCCGGGGCGCGTGGCGCGAAAACCCTCCGGCGCGGCGTGGATGCAGTGATAGCCCCAGCTGCTGCTGGCGTCGCCATACTGGGGGTGAAAGCGCCACAGCAACTCGACCTCGCGGTTGATGTAGAACACCTGCGGTCGGAACTCGAAGAACCGCTGGTGCGCGTCGGGCGCGGGCGGCTCGCCAATGTCGATGCGCACCCGGCCGTCCTGCGCAAGGTCGCCGCGCACCGTCCACGGCGCGCCCTCGGGCACGGCGAAGCCGGTGTCGCGCAGGGCCTGCGCCGCCGCGCGGAACCGATGGTTGAACAGCGCCAGCCACTGGTCGTCGGGCAGGGTCTCGACCTGTGTCGGCGCGTCGGCGGGCGCGTGGCCGAGCGCCTGCCATTCCGCCGCCGTCGCGGGGCCGGTCAT
>CAZRFB010000063.1:0-5087 GCA_964599185.1 uncultured Rhodobacterales bacterium
AGGCGCGGCTGGCCGAGATCGAGACCACGCCGCCGGGGCGCAGCGCGCTCAAGTGGACGGTGGTCGAATCGATCCCCGTCCCCGACCGGGTGAAGCGTGAGGGCGCGGGCGCGCGCGACGCCGTGGCGGCGTGGATCGCGAGCCTTGAGGCGCTGGCGCAGGCGCGGCGCGAGACCGGCGCCGGGCCGCGCCTGATCTGCTACAACTTCATGCCGGTGGTGGACTGGACGCGCACCGATCTCGACAAGCCGCTGCCCAGCGGCGCCACCGCGCTGGGCTTCGACGCCGACCGCTTCGCGGCGTTCGACCTGCACATCCTGAAGCGCAAGGGCGCTAAGGCCGCCTATGACGCCGATCAGCGCGCCCGCGCGGCGGCGGCGCATGACGCGATGGACGACGCGGCGCGCGCCCGGCTGACCGCCACCATCGCCGCCGGTCTGCCCGGCGCCACGACCGACGCGCTGGACCTCGACGCCTTTCGCGAAAGGCTCGCGGCCTACGCCGGGCTGGACGCGGGCGCGGTGCGCGCCAACCTGATCGCGTTCCTGAAGGCGGTGATCCCGGCCGCCGAGGCGCTGGGCTTCACCCTGACGCTGCACCCCGACGACCCACCGCGTCCGCTGTTCGGCCTGCCGCGCGTGGCCTCGACCGCCGCCGACTATGCCGCGATCTTTGACGCGGTTCCGTCAAGGGCCAACGGGATCTGCCTGTGCACCGGCTCGCTGGGGGTGTCGGCGGACAACGATCTGGTCGCCATGGCGCGCGATTTCGCGCCGCGCATCGGCTTTGCGCACCTGCGCAGCACAAAGGCCGAGGGCGCGTCGTTTCACGAGGCGGCGCATCTGGATGGCGACGTGGACATGATCGGCGTGCTGCGCGCGCTGATCGCGGAGAACCGCCGCCGCGCGCCGGATGCGCGGATCGTCTTTCGCCCCGACCACGGCCACCGTATGCTCGACGATCTGAGCCGCGCCGCCAACCCCGGCTACACCGCCATCGGGCGGCTGAAGGGGCTGGCGGAGCTGCGCGGCGCGATCCGCGCCATCGAGACCATGGCGCGCGATCCGCGCCCCTGAGACCATGGCGCGCGATCCGCGCCGCTGAGACCCTGGAGCGCGATCCGCGCCGCTGAAACTCTGGAGAGCCAGCCATGAACGTCGCCGCTCCCGCAGCCGCCCCCGTCGCCCCGCGCGTGCTGCGCCTTCACGCCGAGGACGACGTGCTGATCGCCGTGGACCGGCTGGAGGAGGGCCAGCTGCTGGAGGGGAACTTGCGCGCGCTGCGCCGCATCCCGCGCGGCCACAAGGCGGCGGCGCACGCCATCGCGGCGGGCGCGCCGGTGCGCAAGTTTGGTCAGGTGATCGGCGTCGCCAGCGCCGACATCGCCGCCGGCGACTGGGTGCATGAGCACAATCTGGCGATGGCCGACTTCGCCCGCGACTACGCCTATGGCCAGGACGCGCGCCCGGTGAAGCCGGCGGAGGTGGTCGAGACCTTCGAGGGCTTTCACCGCGAGAACGGCAAGGTCGGCACGCGCAACTACATCGGCATTCTGACTTCGGTGAACTGCTCGGCGTCGGTCGCGCGCTTCATGGCGGAGGCGGCGAAGCGCGACGGGCTGCTGGAGCGATACCCCAACATCGACGGGATCATTCCGCTGGTGCACGGCGGCGGTTGCGCGCTGGACGTGGGCGGCGAGGGCTATGAGGTGCTCAAGCGCACGCAATGGGGCTACGCCGCCAACCCCAACATGGCCGCCGTGATCATGGTGGGCCTGGGCTGCGAGGGCTTCCAGATCGCGCGGTTCAAGGAGCTGTATGGCATCGAGGAGAACGACCGCTTCCGCTCGATGACGATTCAGGAGGTCGGCGGCACCCGCAAGACGGTGGATCAGGGTCTTGGCGTGTTGCGCGAGATGGCGCCGCTGGCCAACGCCGTCACCCGCGCGCCCGCGCCCGCGTCAAAGCTGGCGCTGGCGCTGCAATGCGGCGGGTCGGACGGCTATTCGGGGATCACCGCCAACCCGGCGCTGGGCGCGGCGGCCGATCTGCTGGCGGCGCAGGGCGGCGCGGCGGTGCTGGGCGAGACGCCGGAGATCTACGGCGCCGAGCACCTGCTGACGCGGCGCGCCGTCAGCCGCGCGGTCGGCGAGAAGCTGATCGAGCGGATCCGCTGGTGGGAGGACTACACCGCCCGCAACAAGATGCAGATGAACAACAACCCCTCTCCCGGCAACAAGCTGGGCGGGCTGACCACGATCCTTGAGAAGTCGCTGGGCGCGGCGGCCAAGGGCGGCACGACGCCGCTGACCGCCGTGTGGGAATACGCCGAGCCGATCACGACCGGCGGCTTCAGCTTCATGGACACGCCCGGCTACGACCCGGTGTCGGTGACCGGCCAGGTGGCGGGCGGCTGCACCGTGATCGCCTTCACCACCGGGCGCGGCTCGGCCTATGGCTGCAAGCCGGTCCCCTCGATCAAGCTGGCCACCAACACGCCGGTCTATGAGAAGATGACCGACGACATGGACATCAACTGCGGCGATGTGCTCGACGGCGTGAGCATCGCCGACAAGGGTCGAGAGATCTTCGACACGGTGCTGCGGGTGGCGTCGGGGGAGCGGTCGCAGTCGGAACAGCTCGGCTACGGCGACGCCGAGTTCAACCCCTGGATCATCGGCGCCACGATGTGAGGTTCCTGCGGCGTCTCAGGCGGCGGCTGCTGCGGCTGGCGCTGGGGCTGGCGGCGGCGGTTGTCGCGTGGGTCGCGCTCTACGCCGTCGTCCCGCCGCCGACGACGCTGCTGATCGAGACCGAGCGCTGGCGGCTGGGCGGCGTGGAGCGGCGGTGGCGCGACCTCGACGCCATCGCCCCCGCGCTGGTGCGCGCCGTGATCGCGGCGGAGGACGCGCGGTTCTGCGACCACTGGGGCTTCGACCTCGCCGCTATCGAGGCGGCGCTGGCGGAGCGGGAGCGCGGCCGGGTGCGCGGCGCCTCGACCATCAGCCAGCAGACCGCCAAGAACGCCTTTCTCTGGCCCGCGCCAAGCTGGCCGCGCAAGGGGCTGGAGGCGGGCTTCACCGGGCTGATCGAGGCGCTCTGGTCCAAGCGCCGCGTGATGGAGGTCTATCTCAACGTCGCCGAGTTCGGCCCGGGCGTCTTCGGCGCCGAGGCCGCCGCGCGCCACTGGTTCAACCGCGGCGCCGCTGGGCTGACCCCGGCGCAGGCGGCGCGGCTGGCCGCGATCCTGCCCGCCCCCCGCGCCCGCAGCGCCGCGCGGCCCAGCGCCTTCGTCGCCGGACGCGCCCGCGCCATCGCAGGCGGGGCGGAGACGATCCGGGCGGAGGGGCGCGACGCCTGTGTGCTGGGGTAGAGCGCCGCGCCGCCAAGACCGCAATCACCGCCAGGCGACCGGCGCGGCGCGCTTTGCGCCGAGATCGGCGCCGCCGCTCAGCCGTCCGCCCGGATGCGCAGGTTCTGCGGGTCGTGCGGGCTGTCGGCGACCACTTCGGCGTCGAACAGCGCGCGCTGCATCCGCACCTGAACCCGTGTTCCCGGCGCGGAAAGGTCGGGCGGCAGATAGCCCATGCCGATCTGGCGCCCCGCCGCCGCAGCCCAGCCGCCCGAGGTCAGCCGTCCGACCACCGCGCCGCCCGACCACAGCGCCTCACGCCCCCATGGGTCGGCGTCTGCGGGGCCGTCGATCATCAGCGTGACGCAAGCCGCGCGCTGCGGGCGCGCCAGCATCGCCGCCTTGCCGCGAAAGTCCTTGGAGAGGTCGATGAAGCGGTCCAGCCCGCTTTCCAGCGGCGTCGCGTCGCGGCCCAGCTCCGCGCCGAAGGCGCGATAGCTTTTCTCCTGTCGCAGCCAGTTTTGCGCGCGGGCGCCGCACAAGGTGGGCGCGGCGTCGGTCGCCATCAGCTCGTCGAACAGGTGGTTCTGCATCTCGATGGGGTGGTGCAGCTCCCAGCCCAGTTCGCCGGTGTAGGCCACCCGCACCGCCAGCGTGCGGACCATCCCGAGGTCGAGCCACTGCGCCGAGAGCCATGGAAAGCGCCTGTTCGACAGCGCCGACGCCGGGTCTGCGTCCACGATCAGCGGGCGGATCGCCTCCCGCGCGCGCGGCCCGGCCAGCGCGAACACGCCCCATTGCGTCGAGACGTCCCAGACCTCGATCCAGCCGAATTCGCCGCGCTTGGCCGCCGCCGCCTTCACCAGATCGTCGCCGTCGTAAGCCGTCTGCGCCCCGGCGGAGACCAGATAGAATTCGTCCTCCGCCAGCCGCACGATGGTGTATTCGCTGCGCACCGTGCCCGCTTCGGTCAGCGCATAGGTCAGCGCGATGCGGCCGACCTTGGGCAGCTTGTTGCAGGTCAGCCAGTCGAGAAACCGCGCCGCGCCGGGGCCGCGCACGCGGTGCTTGGCGAAGGCGGTGGCGTCGAACATGCCGCACGCCTGCCGCACCGCACGCGCCTCGGCCTCGGCGAACTTCCACCAGCCGCCGCGCCGGAAGCTGCGCGCGGCAGGGTCGTCAAAGCCCGGCGGGCCGAAGTAGATCGGCCGCTCCCAGCCGTTGACCTGGCCGAACTGGGCGCCGCGCGCCTTGAGGCGCTCGTAGCACGGCGCGGTGCGCAGCGGTCGGCAGGCCGGGCGCTCCTCGTCGGGGTGGTGCAGGATGAAGACGTGGGAATAGGCTTCCTCGTTCTTTTTCGCCGCATACTCGCGGTTCACCCAGCGGCCATAGCGGCGCGGGTCGAGCGCCGCCATGTCGATCTCCGCCTCGCCCTGCGTGATCATCTGCGCGAGATAGTGGCCGGTTCCTCCGGCGGCGGTGATGCCGAAGCTGAAGCCCTCGGCGAAGTAAAAATTCTCCACGCCCGGCGCCGGGCCGACCAGCGGGTTGCCGTCGGGGGTGTAGCAGATCGGGCCGTTGAAATCGTCCTTGAGGCCGCAGGTCTCCGACGACGGGATGCGGTGGTTGAAGCTGGCGTATTCCTCCTCGATCCGGTCGAGATCCAGCGGCAGCAGATCGGCGCGGAAACCCGGCGGCACGCCGAACTTCGCCCAGACCGGCGCGCCCTTTTCATA
>CAZRFB010000064.1:0-4581 GCA_964599185.1 uncultured Rhodobacterales bacterium
GTCGAGGAATGCCAGCAGCGCGACATGACCTACGCCGCGCCGCTGAAGGTGACGCTGCGGCTGATCGTGTTCGAGGTGGACGAGGACACCGGCGCGCGCTCGGTCAAGGACATCAAGGAGCAGGACGTGTTCATGGGCGACATGCCGCTCATGACCGGCTATGGCACCTTCGTCGTCAACGGCACCGAGCGGGTGATCGTCAGCCAGATGCACCGCTCACCCGGCGTGTTCTTCGACCACGACAAGGGCAAGACGCATTCATCGGGCAAGCTGCTGTTCGCGGCGCGGATCATCCCCTATCGCGGCTCGTGGCTGGATTTCGAGTTCGACGCCAAGGACATCGTGTTCGCGCGCATCGACCGCCGCCGCAAGCTGCAGGTCACCACGCTGCTCTATGCGCTGGGCCTCGATCAGGAGGAGATCTGCGACACCTTCTATGATCGCGTGGTCTATACCCGCCACGGCGAGGGCTGGGCGGCGCCGTTCGACCCCGAGCGTCTGAAGGGCGTGAAGCCGCTGCACGCGCTGGTGGACGCCGACACCGGCGAGGTGGTGGCCAAGGCCGGCGACAAGCTGACGCCGCGCAAGCTCAAGATGCTGGCCGAGGACGGCGTGAAGGCGCTGCTGGAGCCGTTCGAGGCGCTGTATGGCCGCTTCATCGCCCGCGACATCATCAACGAGGAGACCGGCGCGATCTATGTCGAGGCCGGCGACGAGCTGTTCGAGGAAAACGTGCAGGCGCTGCTCGACGCGGGCGTGACCGAGTTCCCGACGCTCGACATCGACAACGTCACGGTCGGCCCTTACATCCGCAACACCATGGCGGCGGACAAGAGCCGCAACCGCGACGAGGCGCTGATCGAGATCTACCGCGTGATGCGCCCCGGCGAGCCGCCGACCCTTGAAGGCGCGCGCACCCTGTTCGACAGCCTGTTCTTCGACAGCGAGCGCTATGACCTGAGCGCGGTCGGCCGCGTCAAGATGAACATGCGCCTTGAGCTGGACGCGCCCGACACCATGCGCACGCTGCGCCGCGAGGACATCCTCGCCGTGGTCAAGGCGATGGTCGATCTGCGCGACGGGCGCGGCGAGGTGGACGACATCGACCACCTCGGCAACCGCCGCGTGCGTTCGGTCGGCGAGCTGATGGAGAACCAGTATCGCGTCGGCCTGCTGCGCATGGAGCGGGCGATCAAGGAGCGCATGTCCAGCGTCGAGATCGACACGGTGATGCCGCAGGATCTGATCAACGCCAAGCCTGCGGCGGCGGCGGTGCGCGAGTTCTTCGGCTCCAGCCAGCTCAGCCAGTTCATGGACCAGACCAACCCGCTGTCGGAGGTGACGCACAAGCGCCGCCTCTCGGCGCTGGGGCCGGGCGGCCTGACGCGCGAGCGGGCGGGCTTCGAGGTGCGCGACGTGCACCCGACCCACTATGGCCGCATGTGCCCGATCGAGACGCCGGAAGGGCCGAACATCGGCCTGATCAACTCGCTGGCGAGCTTTGCGCGCGTCAACAAGTACGGCTTCATCGAGACGCCGTATCGCCGCGTGGTTGAAGGCAAAGTCACCGACGACGTGGTGTATCTCTCCGCCACCGAGGAGATGCGCTATGTCATCGCGCAGGCCAACGCCGAGCTGACCGAGGACAACCGCTTCGTCACCGAACTGGTCAGCACCCGAAAGGGCGGCGAGTTCATGCTGAACCCGCGCGAGCTGATCGACTTCATCGACGTGTCGCCGAAGCAGCTGGTCTCGGTCGCCGCCTCGCTGATCCCGTTCCTTGAGAACGACGACGCCAACCGCGCGCTGATGGGCTCGAACATGCAGCGCCAGGCGGTGCCGCTGCTCAAGGCCGAGGCGCCGTTCGTCGGCACCGGCATCGAGGAGATCGTGGCCCGCGACAGCGGCGCGGCGATCGCGGCGCGCCGGGCGGGCGTGATCGACCAGGTGGACGCCATGCGCATCGTGGTGCGCGTGACCGCCGACCTCAAGCCCGGCGACCCCGGCGTGGACATCTACCGGCTGCGCAAGTTCCAGCGCTCCAACCAGAACACCTGCATCAACCAGCGCCCGCTGGTGAATGTGGGCGACGTGGTGGCCAAGGGCGACGTGATCGCCGACGGCCCCTCGACCGATCTGGGCGAGCTGGCGCTGGGCAAGAACGTGCTGGTCGCGTTCATGCCGTGGATGGGCTACAATTACGAGGACTCGATCCTGATCTCGGAGCGCATCGTCAAGGACGACGTGTTCACCTCGATCCACATCGAGGAATACGAGATCATGGCCCGCGACACCAAGCTTGGGCCGGAGGAGATCACCCGCGACATCCCCAACGTCGGCGAGGAGGCGCTGCGCAACCTCGACGAGGCAGGCATCGTCTATATCGGCGCCGAGGTCGGCCCCGGCGACATCCTGGTGGGCAAGATCACCCCCAAGGGCGAAAGCCCGATGACGCCGGAGGAAAAGCTGCTGCGCGCGATCTTCGGCGAAAAGGCGTCGGACGTGCGCGACACCTCGCTGCGCATGGCGCCGGGCGATTTCGGCACTGTGGTCGAAGTGCGCGTGTTCAACCGCCACGGCGTGGACAAGGACGAGCGCGCCCAGCAGATCGAGGGCGAGGAGATCGAGCGTCTCGCCCGTGACCGCGACGACGAGCTGGCGATCCTGGAGCGCAACATCTACGCCCGCTTGCGCGCGCTGGTGCTGGGCAAGGTGGCGGTGAAGGGCCCCAAGGGCGTCAAGGCCGGGGTCGCGATCACCGGGGAGCTTCTCGACAGCCAGCTCTCGCGCGGCCAGTGGTGGCAGCTCGTGCTGCCCGACGAGGCCGATCAGGCGGAAGTCGAGGCGCTGAACGCCCAGTACGACGCGCAGAAAAAGGCGCTGAAGGCCCGTTTCGACGACAAGGTCGAGAAGGTGCGGCGCGGCGACGACCTGCCGCCGGGCGTGATGAAGATGGTCAAGGTGTTCATCGCGGTGAAGCGCAAGCTGCAGCCGGGCGACAAGATGGCCGGCCGTCACGGCAACAAGGGCGTGATCTCGAAGGTGGTGCCCGAGGAGGACATGCCGTTCCTCGAGGACGGCACTCCGGTCGATGTGGTGCTGAACCCGCTGGGCGTGCCGAGCCGCATGAACGTCGGCCAGATCCTCGAGACCCACATGGGCTGGGCCGCGCGCGGCCTGGGCCGGATCGTGACCGAGAGCCTCGAGGACTATCGCCGCTCCGGCGACATGACCCCGGTGCGCGACGCGATGAAACTGGTCTATGGCGAGAACGTGTATGACGCGGCCACCGCCGGCATGACCGACGCGGAGTTCATCGAGGCGGCGGACAACGTGCGCGCCGGCGTGCCGATCGCGACGCCGGTGTTCGACGGCGCCAAGGAGGCCGACATCAACGCGCGGCTGACCATGGCGGGGTTCGACACCTCGGGGCAGTCCACCGTCTATGACGGGCGCACCGGCGAGGCGTTCGCGCGCAAGGTGACCGTGGGGGTGAAATACATCCTCAAGCTGCACCATCTTGTGGATGACAAGATCCACGCCCGCTCGACCGGCCCCTACAGCCTGGTCACCCAGCAGCCGCTGGGCGGCAAGGCGCAGTTCGGCGGCCAGCGCTTCGGCGAGATGGAGGTCTGGGCGCTGGAAGCTTACGGCGCCGCCTACACGCTTCAGGAGATCCTCACGGTGAAGTCCGATGACGTGGCGGGCCGCACCAAGGTCTATGAGGCGATCGTCAAGGGCGAGGACACTTTCGAGGCCGGCATCCCCGAGAGTTTCAACGTGCTGGTCAAGGAGATCCGCTCGCTCGGCCTCAACGTCGAGCTGCTGGACAGCACCGCCGAATAGACGCCTCCCGGCTGACCGCGCGCGCCTGACCCCCTGCGGGCGCGCGCGACGGGACGCTCGTTTTACCTGGGAAGATCGCGGAGACCTTGGGCCATGAACCAGGACGTCAACATCTTCAACGCCACCCCCGCCCCGCGCGGCTTCGACGAGATCAAGATCTCGCTCGCAAGCCCGGAGCGCATCCTTTCGTGGTCGTTCGGCGAGATCAAGAAGCCGGAGACCATCAACTACCGCACCTTCAAGCCGGAGCGCGACGGCCTGTTCTGCGCCCGCATCTTCGGGCCGATCAAGGACTACGAGTGCCTGTGCGGCAAGTACAAGCGGATGAAATATCGCGGCGTGACCTGCGAGAAATGCGGCGTCGAAGTCACGCTGCAAAAGGTCCGGCGCGAGCGCATGGGCCATATCGAGCTGGCCGCGCCGGTGGCGCACATCTGGTTCCTGAAGTCGCTGCCGAGCCGCATCGGCCTGATGCTCGACATGATGCTGCGCGACCTCGAGCAGGTTCTGTATTTCGAGAAATATGTGGTGCTTGAGCCGGGTCTGACCGACCTGGCGCACCGCCAGCTGCTGACCGAGGAGCAGTTTCTCGAGGCGCAGGACCAGTATGGCGAGGACGCCTTCACCGCCGGCATCGGCGCCGAGGCGATCCGCGAGATGCTGGCCGCCATCGACCTCGACGCCGAGGCCGAACAGCTGCGCGCCGACCTCAAGGAGGCCACCGGCGAGCTGAAG
>CAZRFB010000065.1:0-15877 GCA_964599185.1 uncultured Rhodobacterales bacterium
CGGAACATCGCAAAGGCGATCAGCCCCACCGCCAGCAGCACCAGCGCCGATTGCGCCAGCCTGCGCAGGATGAACGCCAGCATCGCCGCGCAAGCCCCTCTAGTTCACCGTGACCCAGCGCAGGATGAAGAAATTGTCGGCGCGCTGCGACAGCGCGATGTTGGCGCGCGCCGCCCACAGCAGCGGCTGGACGTAGAGCGGAACATAGGCCGCCTCGTCCTGCAGGATCGCCGCGACCTCGTCGAGCATCGCCTGCCGCGCGGCCTCGTCCAGCTCGGTCTGGATCAGCGGCAGCAGCGCATCGACGCGGGCGTTTGAAAATCCGCCGAAATTCCAGCTTCCCAGCTTCTTTTCCGCGTCGGGCGTGGCGGCGAGAAAGCGGATCGGGTGTTCGGCGTCGAAGGTGCCCGCCGACCAGCCCAGCAGATACATGTCGAACTCGCCCTCGCGCAGCGCAGCGAAATACTGCGCGGCGGGCAGGGTGACGAGACGCGGCGCAAGCCCCGCCTGCGCCAGCATCCCCACCACCGCCTGACACACCGCCGCATCGGCGATGTAGCGGTCGTTGGGGCAGGCCAGCGTGAACGCCGCGCCGGACGCGCCCACCTCGGCGATCAGCGCCTTCGCCTTGTCGAGATCGAACGCGGGCCGCGCGGCGCGCGCGTGGCTATAGCCGCGCGAGGCCGGGTCGATCAACTGGCTGACCGGCTGCGCCGCGCCGCGCAGGATCACCGTGACGATCGCCTCCACGTTGATCGCGTGGTTCACCGCCTCGCGCACCCGCACGTCCTTGAAGATGTTGGCGCCGCCGTCCAGCAGCCGCTCGCGGTTCTGGCGGAAGCCGAAAAAGATGGTGCGCGCCTCAACGCCCTCGATCACCTGCACGCCGTCGGTGGCGCGCAGGCGCTCGATGTCCTGGATCGGCGCCGGTTCGATGAAATCGACCGCGCCCGAGATCAGCGAGGCGAGCGCGGTGGCGGGGTTCTTGATCGGCTTGTGAATGGCGCGGGTGATGTTGTGCTCTGGCGTTCCCCACCATTTGTCGAACGGCTCCAGCACGGTCTGCAGCCCTGGCTCGCGCAGCGTCACGCGAAAGGCGCCGGTGCCGTTGGCGTTCAGCGTGGCGAAATTGCCGGTCTCGCGGTCGGGCAGGGCGGCGCCGTTGGCCTCGGCCCATCCCTTGTCCATGATCATGAAGTTGGCGATGCTGTCGGGAAAGATCGGGCTGGGCGCCGTGGTGAGGAAATCCACCGTGTAGGGGTCCGGCGCCTCCACCGCGCGCACCTGCGCGAACCACGACGCCACGTCGGATTGCTTCGACGCCGCGCGGGCGTGGGAGAACAGCACGTCCTCGGCGTCGAAGGCGGCGCCGTCGTGAAACGTCACGCCCTTTCGCAGGTGGAACCGCCAGCCCGCGCCGCCCTCCAGCGCCTCCCACCGCTCGGCCAGCGCCGACTCCAGCGCCATGTCGCGCCCGCGCCGCACCAGCCCCTCATAGACGTTGTTGAGAAAGCCCAGCACGGTGGCGGTGTTCTGGGCGTGGGGGTCGAGCGTCGCCGCGTCGGCGGTGGCGGCCCAGCGGAACTCCGCCGCTTCGACCGGCGCCGCAAAGGACGCGGCGACGAGGCCGGGCGCCAGCGCGGCGGCGAAAAGGGCGGCGATCAGGCGCATCGCGGAAACTCCAAGAATTTGGGGCCGATTATTCGACCATCTGGAAATACTTGATCTTCGGCGCGTCCTCCGGCTCGACCAGCGTCGCGATGCGGTTTGACAGGCCCCAGTTCAGCACCTGGTGATGCACCGGCAGATACAGCGTCTTGGCCTGCACCTGCGCCCAGATCGCCGCAATCTCGGCGTCGCGCGCGGCCAGATCGACGTTGGAGGCCAGCGCCTCGATCCGCGCGTCGAGCGCCGGGTTGGCATAGCCGGTGGCGTTCCATGAGCCGAACGTGTCGGTGCGGCTGTGGACGAGGAAGTTGAAGATGTATTCGCTGTCATAGGTCGGCACGCCCCAGCCGAGCAGGTAGAAATCGGTCTCGCCGTTGGCGATCAGCGGAAAGTGCTGGGCGCGGGGGCGGGCCTCAAGCTGCGCCTTTACGCCGATCTGGCCCAGCATCCCCACCACCGCCTGACAGATCGCCTCATCGTTGATGTAGCGGTCGTTGGGGCAGTCGAGCCGCACGGAAAAGCCCTCGGCATAGCCCGCCTCGGCCAGCAGCGCCTTCGCGCTGGCGTTGTCGAAGTTGGGATAGGCGTCGAGTTGCCGCGTCCAGCCGTTGACGAACGGCGGCATGATCACGCCGGTCGGCTGGCTCTGGCCGCGCATCACCACCTGCCGGATGGCGTCGCGGTTGATCGCGATGTTCATCGCCTCGCGCACCCGCACGTCGGCGAAGGGGTTGGCGCCCTGAACGCTGTCGCTGGCCAGATCGGCCGCGCCGACGTTCATGCCGAAAAAGATCGTGCGGTTCTGCGGCGTCGTGCCGACCACGAGGCCTTGGGTTCCCGCGACGCGGTCGAGGTCCTGCACCGGCACGTCCTGGATGAAGTCCACCTCGCCCGACAAAAGCGCCGCGACGCGGGTGGCGGGGTTCTTGATCGGGGTGAAGATGATCTCGGTAACGTCGAGGCGAAACTCGCTCAGGCCCCAATAGGCCTCGTTGCGGCGCAGCACGGTTTTCGTATCCGGCTCGCGGCTGACCAGCACATAAGGCCCGGTGCCGTTCACATGACGCGCGGCGAAGCCGTCCTCTCCGGCGGCGTAGTTCTGCGGCTTTTCGGCGCCGTTGGCCTGCGCCCAGCCCTGATCCATCATCATGACGTTGGTGAGGTTGGCGGGCAGGATCGGGTTCGGCCCGTCGGTCAGGATGCTGACGGTGTGATCGTCGAGTTTGACCACATCGACAACCGAGCTCAGCAACTCCTTGTAATTACTGTCCGGGTGGCGTGCGCGGTTCAACGAGAACACCACGTCGTCGGCGGTGAAGGCGGCGCCGTCGTGGTATGTCACGCCACGGCGCAGCGTGAAGATCCAGGCGCTGGCGTTGGAGGCCGACGGCGCCCAGCCGGTGGCGAGCGCGGGGACCATCGCGCCGGTGTGGTCGCGCATCACCAGCGGCTCATACATCTGGTGCGCGAGCGTGGTGGTCGGCCCCTCGTTCTGGGCGTGCGGATCCAGCGTCAGCGCCTCCTGCGTGCGCGCCCAGCGCAGGGTGGCGGCGTCCGCCATCGGCGCGGCGAGGGCGACGGCGAGCAGGGCGGCGCAGGCGGGCGTGACGGCGGGCTTCATGGCGGGGTCTCTCCCTGTCGGCGCGGCTGTCGGGGGCGGCGCGGCTTCTCCGGTCGCCGCCATAGTGCCGGGATGCGCGCGGGGCGCAAGCGGCGCCGCGCAGAGAGCGGCGCAGAGAGCGGCGCAGGGAGCGGCGCAGGGAGCGGCGCGCGCCTGATCAGGACGCCCGGCGCGCCGCGCCCGATTGCATCCGCCCGCGCGCCGACGCACTTCGGCGCGTTGCGGGGCACTGTCCGCGCCGCCTGATTCGCCCGAGTCCCGATCCGCCGGAGCAGCCCGCCATGCCCCCGAAAGCCATGCCCCCGCCAGCCGCGCCCACCTCCGCGTTTGCCGCCGCACCGTCCGTCCGCGCGGGCGTCGCGCTGATGCTGCTGGGGATGCTGCTGTTCTCGCTCAACGACGTGATGGGCAAATGGCTGGTGGCGACTTATTCCGTGGGTCAGGTGCTGTTGATCCGCAGCTTCGCCGGGCTGGTGGCGCTGACGCCGTTCATCTGGGCGGCGGGCGCGGCCAGCCTGTTTCGCATCGAGCGGCCCGGCCTTCAGGCGCTGCGCGCGGCGCTGGCCACGGTCGAGGTGTTCTGCTTCTACGCCGCCGTGCAGTATCTGCCGCTGGCCGACGCGATGACCTACTGGCTGGCGGCGCCGATCTACGTCGCGGCGCTGTCGCCGCTGCTTTTGGGTGAGAGGGTCGGCTGGCGGCGCTGGTGCGCGATCGCAGTGGGGTTCGGCGGCGTGGTGATCGCCATGGGCCCCTCCGCCGCCGCGCTGTCGCCCGCCGCGCTCTATGCGCTGGTCGGATCGCTGACCTTCGGGCTGATGATCCTCACCGGGCGGATGCTGCGCGGCACGCCCGACGTGGCGCTGGTGTTCTGGCAGATGGCGGCGGCGCTGGCGGCGGGCGCGGTGACTGCGCACCATGGTTGGGTGACGCCGGACGCCGCCGCTCTGGCGCTGTTGTCGGCTCTGGGCGTGGTGGCGCTGGCGGCGCACGTCTGCGTAAACCGCGCGCTGAAGTTCGCCGACGCCGCCACCATCTCACCGCTGCAATACACGCTGCTGCTGTGGGCGCTGGTGTTCGGCTGGCTGTTCTTCGGCGATCTGCCGGAGCGGCGGATGCTGCTGGGCGCCGCGATCATCGTCGGCGCCGGGCTGTTCATCTTCTTTCGCGAGCGTCAGCGCGGCAGGGGCTGAGCCGCGCGCGGACAGGTTTCGAGGTGGTCGTCAACCATGCCGCAGGCCTGCATCCAGGCATAGACGATGGTCGGGCCGCAGAACTTGAAGCCGCGCGCCTTCAGGTCTTTGGAGATCGCGCGGCTGAGCGGCGTCTCGGCGGGAACGTCGCGCATGGTGGCGGGCCGGTTGCGGATCGGCGCGCCGTCCACCCAGGCCCAGCACCAGGCGCCGAACGCCTCCGCCCCGCCCATCGCCAGACAGGCGCGCGCGTTGCCGATGGTCGCCTCGATCTTGCCGCGATGGCGCACGATGCGCGCGTCGGCCGCCAGCCGCGCCACGTCGCGGGCGTCATAGGCGGCGATGCGCGCGGGGTCGAAGCCGTCGAAGGCGTCGCGGAACCCCTCGCGCTTGCGCAGGATGGTGATCCATGAAAGCCCGGCCTGAAAGCCGTCGAGGATCAGCTTCTCCCACAGCGCGCGGCCGTCGCGCTCGGGCCTGCCCCATTCGTCGTCGTGATAGGCGGCATAGAGCGGGTCGTCGCCGCACCACGGGCAGCGCGCGGTCGGCATGTCAGTTCACCCGGTTCCCGTTGGCGAACACGGCGCCGTCGCGTAGCTCGATCTGCGAGGTGAACACGCCGTCTTCGGCGTCGGCGCTGTTGAGCGTCTCGGCGATCGAGGTGAGAAAGATCGCAAGATCGGGCGTCGCCACGCCCAGTCGGACCGCCGCGTCCAGCACCGGGCGCCAGCCTTCGACGGTGACGAACACGCGCCCATCCGGGGTGGGGGCGCCGGGGATGATCCTGAGCGCGGCGTCGCCGGAGGCGGTCGCGCCCAGGCCGTCGAAGCTGAAGCCGGTGATCTCCACCGTCTCGACCGCCACCGGGGCGCCGGGGGTCTCGGCGGCGGCGGCGAGGTCCACCAGCACCCGCGCCGCGCCGCCCACCCGGCCCTTGAGGCTGATCGGGTCGCGCGGCAACAGCGCCTGCGGATCGAACGCCGCCCACAGCGCCTCGGGCGCCGCAACGCTGTCGAGCGTCAGGTCCAGCAGATAGGCCTGCGCCGCCTGCGCCGGGACCAGCGGCGCCTCCAGCGCGATGGCGGTGCGCGCGGCGGTCACGCTGAGCGGCCGCGCGCCGGTTTGCGGCAGGCTGATCGCATAGCGCGCGTCGGCGGTCTCGCCGCTATAGAACAGTCGCCCGGCGCCGACGCGCAGCCGTGAGGATGTCGGGCCCGATCCGCCCTGCGCGCCGTCCGGCCCGGTGGTGCTCAGCTTCGCCGCGCTGAACCAGATCTCCGCCTCGCCCTTGCCGCGCAGAAACGCGGGCAGGTCCATGCCGCGCCAGTCGCGGCCCTGCGCCGAGAACACCACGTCTTCAGCCACGCTCTCCGCCTGCGCGGAGTCGATGTCGATGCTGTTCGCAAGCCGCGTCACCGCGCCTTCGACCTTGACGGCGCCGGTCGCGAATCGCTCCAGCGCCACCGACAGCCCTTGCGCCGACACCGTCGCTGCGCCCAGAACCTCGTCGCCCGGATGCGCCAGCGACAGCGCCTGCGCGGTCAGCGTCGCGCGGCTGGCGCCGGTCAGCGGCGTCTCGACGATCATATCCTGCGCGGTCACGGCGAAGGCCAGGGGCGCAGACCCAAGCCCGGCACCGGGCGGCGGCGTGAACTCGAGCGTCGCCTGCGGCGCGAACGCCGTGCGCGCCACGCCGCCGCCGAACAGCCCCGCCTCGCTGCGCGTCCACGGGATCGCCGCGCGCCATGCGCCGTCCGCCGCTTCGGCGCGCACGGCGTCGAGGCGCAGCACATAGCCGAACGGAAACCCCGACAGCGCGCGTTCGCCATGGCTGACGGTCACGCCCTGCGCCGCCAGCGCCGTGATTTCGCTATCGAGCGCGGCGTCCAGCCCGGCGGCGCCCGCGCGCCACAGCCCATAGCCGCCGCCTGCGACCAGCGCGGCGACCGCCACGCTCCAGATCAGCGCCTTTTTCACGTCGCTCTCCTGCATCCGTCGCGCCCGCGCGCGGGCGCCTGTGTCGGGGACCATCGGTTGCTGCGGCGCACCCGTCAACCGTTGTGGGCGTGACGCGCGCCGCATCGCCTCAAACGCTGGTTGCGTTTGGCGGGCGCCGGGGGGTAGTTTTCGCGAGGTTTTAAAGAAGGGCGTGAGCGTGGGCATCGACAAGCAGAGCGAGCAGAGCGCAAGCCTTCAGATCGGCCCCACCAGCCTTGGCATGGTCCGCCTGTTCGTGGAGCAGGACGGCGTCGAGATCCCGATGGATTTCACCCCCGAGGAGGCGGAGGAGATCGCCGACGAGCTGCGCGCCGCCGCCGCGCTGGCCGCAGGCGGCGCGGGGGGCGCAGGGGGCAAGGGCCGCAAGGGCGCCAAACGTCCGTGACCGACGACGACGGCGCGCTGTCGCTGGATGCGCTGGCGCGGCTGGCGCACGAATTCCGCTCACCGCTTACGGCGATTCTGGGCTTTGCCGAGCTGTTGCGCCACCGTCTCGACGGCGCCATTCCGCCCGAGGCGCAAAGCCATCTCGACGATCTGACCGTCGCGGCGGCGCGGCTGCGGCGGCTGGCCGACGAGATGGTGGCGCTGGGCGCGCCCGATCCGACGCCGCCCGATCCGATGCTGGCAGATCCGACGCCTCCCGCCGCCGCCGCGCCGCTGGCGCCGATCGTGCAGGTCGCGCTGCGGCAGGCGGCGCCGGCGGCGGCGGCGCGGGGGGCGCGGATCGCGGGGTCGGTCGTCGCCGGTCTGGCCGCCAGGGCCGATGCGGCGCGACTGGCGCAGGCGCTCGACGCGCTGATCGACAACGCCATCCGCCACGGGCGCGCGGGCGGCGAGGTGGCGGTCATCGCGCGGGCGGGCGAAGCGCCGGGCGAAGTGATGATCGAGGTCGCCGACGACGGCCCCGGTCTGGCCGTGGACGCGGTCGCCGAGGCGCTGCGCCCCTATGGCCGACCGAACGGCGCCGCGCCGGGCGCGCCGCCGGGCGGCCTTGGCCTCGGCATCGCGCGGGAGATCGTGGCGGAGCAGGGCGGCAGGCTCGACATCGTCACCGCGCCCGGACAGGGGTTTTGCGCGCGGATGGTGCTGCCCGGCGACGCGGCGCCCTGACAGTAAGCGCGGCCCGGTCAGCGCGGCCCCGGTCAGCGCAGATCCGGTCAGCGCGGCTCGGGCGCGCCGTCGGCGGGGTCTAGCAGGCGGCGCAGCCGCAGCGCCGAGGCGCGCGCCAGCCGCAGCGTCAGCGCCCGGCGGCGCGAAGGGCTGAGCGGGCGCGGCGCGGCGGGGCGCAGCGAGTCGGCGCCAAAAGCGTCGGCCACCAGCACGCCGTGGTCGTCCGGCAAAAGCTCCAGCGGAAAATCCGGTCCGACCGCGAAATGAAGCGCATCGCACCAGTCCAGATAGCCGGTCCACTTGGCGTCGGCGCGAAAGTCGGCGACCGAGGCCTTGCACTCGACGATGGTGATCGCGCCGTCCGGCCCCAGCGCGATCACATCGACGCGCAAACCGGGGGCGGGGGAGAACTCGGTCACCGGCGCCGCGCCCGCGTCGATCAGCCAGCGGCACACGCCGCGCGCAAGCCGGGCGCCCGGCGTCGCGGCGAAGGCGCGCGAAGAAGAGGGGGCGCTGAAAGCGCGCGAAGCAGGGGGGGCGCTGAAGGCGCGCGCCTCGCTGCGGGCCGGGTCGTCTGAATCAGGCATCGCCGCGCGCGGAGCCGTCCCGCTCCCGCGCCAGACGCGCCGAGGCGGTCTCGATGTCGGCCTCGATCCGCGCCATGAACGGCTCGCGCGCCATGCCGGGGGCGATCGCTGGCAGGAACTCGACCACCGCCACGCCGGGATGCAGCGCGATTCCCTTCGGCCAGCGCAGGCCCGAGTTGGTGGCGGCGGGGATGCAGGGCAGGCCGCTCGCCTCATAGAGCGCATGGACGCCGATCTTGTAGGGCGCCGTCCGGCCCGGCGCGACGCGGGTGCCCTGCGGATAGATCACGATCTGGCCGCCATCGCGCGCCCCGGCCATCACCGTCTCGACCATCGCCTTCAGCGCCGGCCGCCCGCCGCCGCGATCCACCGGCACCGCGCCCATGCGCATGGAATACCAGCCGAAAATCGGCGCGAGCACCAGTTCGCGCTTCATCACGAAGCGCCCCTCCGGCAGGGCGTGGACGATCATGAACACGTCGAGCATCGACTGGTGCTTGGCGGCGATCACCACCCGGCCGGCCGGCGTGGGCCCGCGTATTTCGGTGCGCACCCCGCCGATCACCCGCAGCGCGGCGAATACGATGCTCAGCCAGAACTTGCCGCACCAGCGCGCCGCGCGCGGCGACAGCGCCGCGGCGGGAAAGAAGATCACCCCGCCCACCGCCATCGTGGCGTAGAACACGGCGTAGAACGCCAGCCCGCGCAGCGCGTCCAGCCCCATCACGGCGCCCGCCGCAGCATCAGCAGGATCGCCAGCCGCGCGGTCAGCCACGCCAGCGCCGCGCTCGCCAGCGGCGCCGCGACGATCAACGCAAGGGTCGCCGACCACGGCGCGGGCGCGCCCAGCGCAGGCCCCAGGCCAAGCGGCGCCTGCGACAGCGCCAGCGCCGCCGCAGGCGCGCCCAGCGCGCCGCCGATCAGCGCGCGCAGCGCGATCGGGCGCTCGAAGGCGCGCGCCACGTCACCGTCGCGCGCGCCCAGCAGGCGCAGCGTGCGCACCGTCGCCGCCGCCCCGGCCAGACTGGCGCGCGCCGCCGCCGTCACCATCGCCGCAAGCGCGATTCCCATCAGCCCCACGCTCCAGAACGCCAGACGCCGGAACGCCGCCGCCGCCTGCTCCAGCGGCGCCCGCCACGCCGCATGATCGTCGTAGAGCGCGCCGGGGGCGGCCGCGTCAAGCCGCGCCTGCATCGCGTCACGCGCGGGCGGCGGGTCGGCCAGCGTCACGTCGATCAAAAGCGGCGCCGGCCACTCGGCGGGGTTGAGCGCGTCGCCCAGCCATGGCGCCGCCAGCGCCGCCATCTCCTCCGCCGCCAGAAGCCGCGCGTCGGCCACGCCCGGCGCGTCGGACAGAGTGGCGAGCGCGGCGACCGCCAGCGGCGTCGCCGCTGACCGCCCCTCCGGCGCCGGGATGCGCACCGTCGCGGCGCCCGCCATCCCGTCGGACCACGCGCCCGAGACCCGCGCGGCGCCGCCTGCGGCCTCCAGCGCCAGCACCGCCAGAAAGCACATCGCGCCCGAGACCACCGCCACCAGATACGGCGTGGCGGCGTGCGGCGCCACCGGGCCGGGCCTGCGCGCGCTCACAGCGCGGCGCCGGCGCGGATGATCGCGCCGTCCTCCAGCCGCAGGGTGCGCGCCTGCGCGCGGCCCTGCGCCTTGCGGATCAGGCTCATGTCGTGGGTGGCGACCAGCACGGTCGCCCCGGCGCGGTTGAGTTCGAGAAACAGCTCAAGGATGCGCCCCGCCGCCTCCTCGTCCACGTCGCCGGTCGGCTCGTCGGCGATCACCAGTTCCGGCGCCGTCACCACCGCGCGCGCCACCGCCGCGCGGCGCCGCTCTCCCGACGACAACTCGCGCGGATGGGCCTCAAGCCGCGCGTCAAGCCCCACCCAGCGCGCCAGCGCCAGGATGTCGGCCTCGCGCGCGCGTGGATCCTGCCCGGCGATGCGCAGCGGCAGCGCGATGTTGTCACGGATGCTGAGGTGCTCCAGCAGGTCGCAATCCTGCAGCACCAGCCCCATGCGGCGGCGCAGCGCCGCACGGGCTGCGGCGCCGAGGGTCGCGGTTTCGGCGCCCATCACCGCCACCGACCCCGCCGCCGGGGTCAGCGCCAGATAGATCAGCTTGAGCAGCGTGGTCTTGCCCGCGCCCGAGCGCCCGGTCAGGAAATGCAGCGACCCCGGCTCAAGCGTCAGCGTGACGGCGCGCAGAACCCGGTGCGCGCCATAGCTGAAATCCGCCGCCTCGAACGCGATCACGTCATCACCCCGCCACATGCAAGCGCCACGAGCATCGCAGAGCGCGCGCGCACGCTCAAGATGCGGCGACGGCGGCTTGGCCCGGCGCGGCGCGCGCGCTAGAGAAACGCCAACAGGGCGATTTCGCCAGAACGACGCGAGGCGATGATGCGCGTGACTTGTCCGGCCTGCGGGGCGCGGTATGCGGTCGATGACGATGCGATCCCGGCGGGCGGGCGCATGGTTCAGTGCAGCGCCTGTCAGGCCGAGTGGCGGGCGCAGCGGCAACCCGCGCCGGGCGCCCTCGCCGCGCCAGCGATCGCGCAGGCGGAGAGCGCGCAGGCGGAGAGCGCGCAGGCGGCGGGCGGGCAGGCGGCGGGCGCGCGGCCCGTCGCCGCGCCCGCCGATCCGCCGGTGCGCCCACAGCCCGCCGCGATGATCGCCTCGCTGGAGAACCACGCCGCGCCCGCGCGGCGCGGCGGCTTTTTCGCCGGGTTTATCGTGGTCGCGTTGCTGACGCTGGCGGCGGTGACGCTCTATGCCAAGCACGCCGCCATCGCGACGGCGGCGCCTGCGGCGGCCGAGCCGCTCGGCGCCTATGTCGCCGCCGTCGATCAGGGGCGCGCGTGGCTCGCCGAGACAGTCGCGCGGCTGCGCGACGGCGGCTGAAGCCAGGCGGCTGAAGCAAGGGCGGGCGGCCTGATCGGCGTGGGCTGCACCAAAGGCCGTTGCTCAGCGGCGGCGGCTGCGGCCCATCCGCGCACCAATGCCGCCGCACCGGCGCGCGAATGGGCCGCAACGCAAAGCGCTTTCATAGCGCGTCAGAACCGGTCGAGCAGCCGATCCAGATACTGAAGCTCCTCCGGCGCGCGGGAGCGGTCGCCCGCGCGCCGACGGATCTCGTCCATCAGTTCGCGGGCGCGCTTCATCACGCTGGCGTCGGGCACCCGCACCGAGGCGCCATCGAGCGGCCCGTCGCTGGCCGTGGGGCGTCCGAACGGGTCCTCGTCACGCACGTCGCCCGCCTGACCGTCGCGCCCGGCCTGTTGCGCCTGACCGGGCTGGTTCTGCATCTCGCGCGCCATCGCCTGCGCGCCCTCGCGCAGGGCGTCGAGCGCCTCGACCTGATCCTGCAACGCGCCGTCAGGGTCGCCGCCCTCCAGCGCGTCGCGCGCGGCGCCCATGGCCCCCTCGGCGCGGTCCAGCGCCTCGCCGCCCGGACCGCCCTGAAGCCCTTGCCGCAGGTCGTCGAGCAACTGGCGCAAGCCCTCCTGATCGCGCGCGATCGCGCCCAGGTCGGGGCCGCCCGGTCGCCCCTCGCCTTGGCCCTGGCCCCGGCCTTGCTGCTGGCCCGGCTGGCCCTGGCCTTGCCCCTGCTGGCCTTGCTGGCCTTGCTGGCCTTGCTGGCCTTGCTGGCCTTGCCCCTGCTGACCCGGCTGGCCCTCGCCCGGCTGACCCTCGCGGCCCTGCCGCAGCGCGTCGAACGAGCGGTCGGCGAGTCCCTGCTGCTGGCCGATCATGTCCTGAAGCGCCTGCATCGCCGGGTCGCCCTGCCCGGGCTGGCCCTGCTGACCGGGCTGCGCCATCTGGAGGTTCTCCAGCATCTGCTGGAGCTGCTGGAGCATCTGGCGCGCCATCTCCTCCATGCCGCCCTTCATCGCCTCCTCCAGCCGGTCCAGCATATCCATCAGGTCCTGCTGGCTCATCGTCTGGCCGGGGTCCATCGGCGGCGGCTGCTGGCCCTCGGCCTGATTGCGCATCGCCTCCTGCGCCAGTTGCCGCAGATAATCCTGCAGCGCCTCGCGCAGCTCATCCATCAGCGCGGCGATCTCGTCCTCGCCCGCGCCGCGCTCCAGCGCGTCGGAAAGCTCCTGCTGGATTTCGCGCAGGCGCCGCTCGGCGTCGGACAGATCGCCCTCCTCGATGCGCAGCGCCGCGCGCCACAACAGATCGACCACGCCGGGCGTCTCCGCCGCCACGCGGTTCTCAGGAATGGCGTAGCCAAGGCGGCGCAGCGCGGCGCGCAGGCTCAGATAGGCGGTGTGATCCTCGAATACGTCGTCGGGATAGGCGCTGACCGCCTCCAGCACGGCGCGCACACGCTGCGCGGCCTCGGTGCTCCACGCCAGATCGCGGCGCTGTTCGATGATCGCGCGCGCCAGCGGGTCGATGAAGCGGCGGCCCGGCAGCGTGAGACGCGCCTCGGCGCGCCCTTCCTGCCCGGCGCCGTCCTCGACGATCAGCGTCAGGATCACCGGCAGCCCCGCCCACGGGTTTTCGGTGAGATCCTCGACCACCGTCTCCGCCGTGCTCTCAGCCGCGCCGCGCAGCGGCAGCGGCAGGGCGAACTCGACCGGCTCGAACACGCTCGCCGGCGCCAGACCGCGCGGCCCGGCCGCGTCCGCGTCGAGCGCGATGGTGGCGCGCGCGGCGGTCACGCCATAGTCGTCAGACGCTTCAAAGCCGAATTGCAGCGCGCCGGAGCGCGCGCCGGAGGGCGCTTCGGTGAACGCCACCAGCGGGCTTTCATCCGCGATCGCCTCGAATCGCCAGCCGCCGAAGCCCGCGACCTCGAGCGCGCCGGAGCGCGCCAGCGGCACGGTCACGCTCCAGGCGCCGCCGCCCTGATCCTGAAACGCCGTCGCATCCGCCGCCGCGCCGCTCAACGCGGGCGCCTCCGTCGCGTCGAACACCCGCAGCGTGATTTCGGAGCCGACAGGCAAGACGATCGCTTCCGCCGCCTCGATGCGCTCGGTCAGGTAGAGCGGCGCGATGCGGGTGTGCAGCGGCGGCGAGGCCCATGCCTCAATGCTGGGAGCGGGCGCCTGCGCCACCGCCGCCGCCGCGCCCGCCACCGGAACCAGCGCCTCGGCCAGCCGCGCGCCGCCGTCGCCAAGCTGCGCCATCACCCCCGCCGCCAGCGCCAGCGCGGCGGCGTGTCGCAGCGCGAAGCGGTCGCGGTCGGAGACGCGCAGATCCGGCGCGGGCGCCCGCGCCGCCATCGCGCGCGCGGCCATGCGCGCCTGATGCGCGGCCCAGACGCCGCGGGCGGAGGCGTCGCCCGCCCCCGCCGCCAGCGCATCCTCCAGCGCCGCGACCGGCTGATCCGCCGCGCCGCGATCCAGAAGCGCCAGCGCCTCGGCCCCGGTGGGGCTTCGCCAGCCGCGCCACGCGCCGCGCGCCAGCCACAGCGCGCCAGCGCCAAATCCACTTAGCAGCGCGACATGCGCCCAGAACGGCAACGCCTGCGGCGCCCCAAGCAGCGCCAGCCCCAGAAACGCCGCGACCAGCGCCCAGAGCGGCCACAGCGCGCGCGCCGCCTGTTCCAGCCACAGCCCGGCGCGGGCCTTGCGCGCCTCGCGCGCGACCTGCGCGCGGGCGGCGGCGATGGGGCCTTGCGGGGTGTCGGCCATGCGCGCTCCTGCGTCTCGGGGCGTCGGCGGTGGGCGCCGCCTGACGCCGCCGCCTTACGCCAGCCAGTCGGGAATCCGCTCCCGCGCCAGCATTTCATCATAAGTGGGGCGCCTGCGCACCACGTCAAAGCGATTCTGCGCAACCAGAACCTCGGGGATCAGCGGGCGGGCGTTGTATTCGCTCGCCATCGCCGCGCCATAGGCCCCGGCGGAGCGGAACGCGACCAGATCGCCCGCCGCCAGCGGCGGCAGCATCCGGGCGCGGGCGAAGGTGTCGCCGGTCTCGCACACCGGCCCCACCACGTCGAAGGGCGCCAGCGGCGCGTCCGTCGCCGGTTCGCGCACCGCGACAATGTCGTGCCAGGCGTCATACATCGCCGGGCGCACCAGATCGTTCATCGCCGCGTCGAGGATCAGGAAGTCGCGCCCCTCGCCGCGCTTGAGGTAGATCACCGAGGCGACCAGCAGCCCGGCGTTGCCCGCGATCAGGCGGCCCGGCTCGATCACGATCTCGGCGCCGAGGCCTCCCACCGTCTCGCGCACCATCGCGCCATAGTCGAACGGCGGCGGCGGCGCGTCGTTGGAGCGGACGTAAGGGATGCCGAGGCCGCCGCCGAGGTCGATGCGCCGTATCGCGTGGCCCTGCGCGCGCAAGGCGCCGACCAGCGCAGCCACCTTGGCGAAGGCGTCGGCAAACGGCGCAAGCTCGGTGAGTTGCGAGCCGATGTGCACATCGACGCCCACCACTTCGACGCCGGGCAGCCGCGCGGCCAGCGCATAGACCGCCGCCGCCTTGGCGATCGGCACGCCGAACTTGTTCTCGCTCTTGCCGGTGGCGATCTTGGCGTGGGTCTTGGCGTCCACGTCCGGGTTGACCCGCACCGCCACCGGGGCGCGCAGGCCCATGGAGTCTGCCACCTGCGACAGCGCCTCAAGCTCCGGCTCGCTCTCGACGTTGAACTGGCCGACCCCCGCCGCCAGCGCCGCCGCCATCTCGGCCCTTGTCTTGCCGACGCCGGAGAACACGATCCTTGCGCCCGGAACGCCCGCCGCCAGCGCCCGGCGCATCTCGCCTTCGGAGACCACATCCATCCCGGCGCCCTTGCGCGCCAGCGTGCGCAGCACCGCCAGGTTGCCGCAGGCCTTGACCGCGAAGCACACCAGATGCGGCATCCCCGCCAGCGCGTCGTCCATCACCGACAGGTGGCGCTCCAGCGTCGCGGTCGCATAGACGTAGAACGGCGTGCCGACCTGCGCCGCGATCTCGGCCAGGCTCACATCCTCGGCGTGCAGCACGCCGTCGCGATAGTCGAAATGATCCATGGCGTTATCGGGCGTAGCCGGGCCGCGAGCGCAGGAACAGATAGAGCGGCAGCGCGCAGGACACGCCGATCAGGGTGCCGAGCGGGACCACGATCAGGCTCAGCCAGTCGCGGCGGGGAATCGACTCCACCAGGCACCACACCACGATCACGATCCACGACCAGGTGAGGTCATAGACCAGCCCGGTGCCCGCGTCGGTGGCGTTCCAGACATCGAGCATCAGCCCGATATTCCAGTCGTTCGCGGTCAGCCAGCCGCCGAAATAGATCCACGGCAGGATCGCGCCGATAATGGTCATCGCCAGCCAGACCATGCGTAACGGCGTCATCGGCGCGCTCCCCTGTTTGCGCAGGCGCAGGTAATGCGGGCGGACGTGGCGGCGAGGCTCATGGCGCGGGTTTCTGCTCTGCCTGCGCCTGCGCGGGCGTCAGCGGATCGCCCTTCACGCCGCAGCCCGCCAGCGCCAGCGCCGCCAGCGCGATCAGCGCCAGCGCCCTCATCCTTCGATCTTTCGCCAGCGCGCGATCTGGGCGCGCACCTGATCGGGGGCGGTTCCGCCGTGGCTGGTGCGGCTGCGCACCGAATTCTCCACGCCCAGCACGCCGAACACGGCCTCGGTGATGCGCGGCTCGACGCCTTGCATCGCGGCCAGCGGCAGGTCGGGCAGGTCGCAGCCGCGACCCTCCGCCAGCTTCACCAGCGCGCCGGTCACATGGTG
>CAZRFB010000066.1:0-5141 GCA_964599185.1 uncultured Rhodobacterales bacterium
TGCTGGCGGCTGCGCTCGACAATCGCCGACGCTTCGCGTTTAATCGGGTGAGGCGCGGTCATCGCGTCGAAGGTTGGGTCCAGTGACCGACTTGCTTGGCGACCTCCTGTTCGACAGCCACCCGAGCCCCATGTGGATCTATGATCGGGAGACGCTGGCGTTTCTGGCGGTGAACGAAGCCGCCCTGGCGACCTACGGCTACAGCCGGGCTGAATTCGCCGCCATGACGCTCGATGACATCCGCCCGCCTGAGGATGTGCCGAAACTGAGGGCGTCGCTGGCGAGACCCGGCAGCGCCCTGGGCGTGATCCCCGGCGACTGGCGCCACATCCGCAAGTCCGGCGTCTTCCCGGTCGAAATCCGCGCCAGCAGGATCGAGTTTGCGGGAAGGCCGGCGGCGCTGATCGTCGTGCGCGACCTTTCGGAGACGACCGCGCTGCGCGCGGAAAACCAGGCGCTGGCGGCGCGCGAGGCGGCGAACGCGACGCTGCGGCGCATCGCCGGGCGGACGGCGAGGCTTGGGGGCTGGCGGGTTGACCTGATCGACCGGCGCTGCCTGTGGAGCGACGAAACGGCGGCCATCCACGAGGAGCCGCCAGGAACCAGCCCGTCGGTGGACGAGGGCATCGCCTATTACGCGCCCGAATGGCGAGACCGCATCACGGCGGTGTTCTCCGCCTGCGCCGAGCGCGGCGAGCCGTACGACGAGGTTCTGGAGATCCTGACTGCGCGCGGCCGACGCGTCTGGGTGCGCACCATCGGCGAGGCGGAGCGCGCCGCCGACGGCGCCATCGTCGCAGTGCGCGGCGCGTTCCAGGATATCTCGGAACTCATGGCCGCCCGCGCCGAGGCGGAGCGCACCGCCGAGCGCTTGCGCCATACACTGAGCAGCATCAAAGAGGGGTTGCTGACGCTCGACCATCACTGGCGCGTCACCTCGATCAACCCGGAGGCGGCGCGGCTCGTCCGGCGCGAGGCGGTCGAACTGATCGGCGCGCGGATACAGGATGCGTTTCCCGAGATCGTCGGCACGGTGGTCGAGGCGGCCTATCGCAGCGTCTCCGAGACCCGCGAAAAATCCGCCTGCCAGTATTTCTGGCCGCCGCACGGCGTGTGGTTCGACGTCAACGTCTATCCGTCGGTCGAGGGAATGACGGTGGTCTATCGCGACATCACCACCCAAAAGGAGGCCGAGGGCCTGCTGGCGTGGCAGGCGGCGATGCTGGACGAGGCGCAGGACGCGATCATGGTGCGCGGCCTCGACAACCGCATCCTGTACTGGAACCGCAACGCCGAGCGGCTCTACGGGTTCACCGCTGCGGCGGCGATCGGCGCCGATGCGGCCGATCTGCTGGGGGCGGACGCCGCCATTTTCCGCGAGGCGGACGCCGCCGTCCGGGCGACGGGGCGGTGGTCCGGTCGGATCGCCAAGACCTGCAAGAACGGGTCCGTGGTCAGACTCGAGAACCGTCTGTCGCTTATCCCCGCCCATGGCGACCGCCCGCAATCGATCCTTGCGATCGACGCAGACATCGCCGACCGCCTCAAGCTTGAGGCTCGGGTCGAACAGGTCAACCGGCTGGAGGCTGTCGGCCAGCTCACCGGCGGGGTGGCGCATGACTTCAATAACCTGCTCACCGTTATCCTCGGCGCCGCCGACCTGATGGCCGAGGCGCTGCCGCCTGACGCCAGCCTGCGGGAGATGCTCGACATTTCGCGCAATGCCGCCGAGCGGGGCGCAGAGCTGACGCGGCGGCTGCTGGCCTTCGCGCGGCGCCAGTCGCTGGCGCCGCAGCCCACCGACCTTGCGCGGCGGGTGGCGGACATGACGCCGCTCATCAAGCGCACGCTTGGCGCGGAGATCGACCTGGAGGTCGTGCGCGGCGGCGGTCTCTGGCCCGCCGAAGTGGACCCCGGCGAGTTCGAGAACGCGCTGCTCAACCTGTGCCTGAATGCGCGCGACGCGATGCAGGCCGACGGGCGCGGGCGGCTGACCATAGAAACCGCGAACTCCGTGCTCGATGAAGCCTATTGCGCCGGCGTCGAAGACTGCAAGCCGGGCCGATACGTCATGGTCGGCGTCAGCGACACCGGCGAAGGCATGGCGCCGGAGGCTGTGGCGCGGGCGTTCGAGCCGTTCTTCACCACCAAGGCCGTGAGCAAGGGCAGCGGCCTTGGATTGTCGATGGTCTGGGGCTTCGTGAAGCAGTCCGGCGGGCATGTGAAGATCTATTCCGAGCCGGGCGAGGGAACCACGGTCCGGCTGTATCTGCCGCGAGCCCAGAGCGCGGCGCGCAGCCTCTTGGGCGACCCGGCGGCTGTGCCCCCCGCCATTGGCGGATCGGAGATGGTTCTGCTGGTCGAAGACGACGCGATGGTGCGCGCGCAGGCCGCCACGCTGCTGCGCAAGCTGGGCTACGGCGTGATCGAGGCGTGCGACGGGCCAAGGGCGCTGGCGCTGGTGCGCGGCGGCGTGGCGTTCGACGTTCTGTTCACCGACATGATGATGCCCGGCGGCATGAACGGCCGCGAGCTTGCGGAGGCGGTCGTCGCGCTGCGCCCGGGCGCGGCGGTGCTGTTCACCACCGGCTACGCCGACAGCGCCGTCGCGCATCAGGGCCGCCTCGACCCCGATGCGCCGCTGCTCAGCAAGCCCTATCGGCGCCACGAACTCGCATCCCGCCTTCGCCTCGCCCTGACGCGGGCGCAGGCGCGGGCGGGATAGGCGCGGCGCGATGCGCGGGCCGCGCCTTATCGTGCTGGACGACGATCCGGAGGTGGGCGCGATCATGGCCCGCGTGGCGCTGTCGATCGGGGGAAAGGCGCTGGCGGTGCGCACACCCGACGCGTTCTTTGCGCGGCTCTCGGAATGGGGCGCCACCCATGTCGCGATCGATCTTGCGCTGGCGGAATACGACGGCATCGACGTCCTGCACCGGCTTGCGCGGACCGACGCGCGGCCGGTGGTCGTGCTGGTGAGCGGGCTGGGCGCGCGGGTGCTCGACGCCGCCGGGCGCCTCGCGCTTGAGCTTGGCCTGCCCTGCGCGAGGCCGGTTGAAAAGCCGTTCCGCGTAGAGACGTTCAGGCGCGCGCTGCGCGACAGTCCGGATCTGGGCGGCGTCTCAGGCGCGGTCGCGACCAGGCCGACGGCGGCCATGTTGCGCGATGCGCTTGGCGCGGGAGAGATCGCGGTGCGGCTGCAACCCATCGTCTCCTGCGCGGACGGGGCGCTGACGGGCGTCGAGGCGCTGGCCGAATGGCGTCGTCCCGCAGGCGGTCTGGTTGCGCCGGTGGTGTTTGTGGAGGTCGCGGAGCAAAACGGGCTCATCGACGCTCTGACCCAGACCGTCTTTACCCGCGCGCTCGACTGGCTGGCGTCGCCCCTTGGCGCAGGCGCCCCGGGCGTGTCGTTGAACGCCTCGATGACCTCACTCGCGGATCGCGGCTTTGTTGACCGCCTCGCGCAGCTTTGCGCCGTCCGCCGAATCGATCCCGACCGTGTGACGATAGAGGTGACGGAGACCTGTGCGATCCGCGAGCCGGTGGCGACGCTCGCCCTGTTGACCCGGTTGCGCGTGCGCGGTTTTCGGCTTGCGATCGACGACTTCGGCGCCGGGCACGCCTCCATCGCCCACCTCGCCCGTCTCCCCTTCTCCGAGATGAAGATCGACCGCCGCTTCGTCACCGACGCGCGGGGGAGCGACGAGGCGGCTGTGATTCTGCGCGCGATGGTCGGACTGGGCCGCAACCTCGGCCTCAACGTCACAGGCGAAGGGGTGGAGACTGCGGCCGAAATGGCGCGATTACGCGATGTTGGCTGTCACCATGCGCAAGGCTATCACATAGCGCCAGCGATGGACTGCGCATCGTTCGGCGCATGGGCGGCTGGCCATGCGCCGTCTTTAACGAGCGGCGAAGCGGCGCCGATATACCCATGTGACGGGTCGCCCCCTCCAGGGCCGGGAGACTGCATTGACCGCTGAACAGCACGTAAAGATCGCCATCGTCGATGACGAGGCCGGCATCGTGTCGCTGATCGCTTCCGCGCTGTCCGCGCGGGGCGCGCCGTTCGTGACGGCAGACAGCGCCGAAAGCGCGAAGGCGCAGATCCTTGGCGACCCTGCCATCGGCGTGGTGATCGCCGACATCAACCTGCCCGGCCAGTCTGGGCTGGACATGGCGGCCGAACTGACGCTTGACCGCGCCGACGCGGATGCGCTGGAGTTCATCTTCATCACCGGCATGGGCACGACGGAAAGCGTGACCGAGGCGCTCCGGCGCGGCGCCTTCGACTTTGTCACCAAGCCGTTCCGCATTCCCGCCCTGGCCGATCGCGCCATGCGCGCGCGCGCGCGCTGCGCCGAACGACGGACCCGCGCGCATCACGCGGCGGAAGTCATGGCGCGCATGGCGAAGGCGGATGCCGAGCGGCGGCGGCTTTCGCGGCGTCTTGAGGTTTCGGCAAGCACGCTGGCGCAGACCGAGGCCGCTCTGGAGGCCGCGCGTGAGGCGCGCTCGAACCTGTTTGCGGTGATCTCGCATGAGCTTCGCACGCCGCTGATCCCGATCATCGGTTTCTCGAACCTGCTCAGGCGCCATGCGGGCGACGATCCTGAAAAGATCCGGAACTATGCGGGCGTGATCCACGACGCCGGGCAGGGGTTGCTCACGCTGGTGGAGACGGCGCTCGACATTCTCGCGCTCGATGGCGGCGAGGCGCAGCTGTCCGAATGCGGCGCCGCGCTCGCCAGGATCGCCGCCGCCGCGCGCGACCGATGCGCCTGGCGCGCGCACGACGCCGAAGTCAGCGTCGCGCTCGAAGGCGACGCCGAGGCGCGGGCGCGCTGCGACCCCGACCGGATGGAGCGCGCAACGGCGGCCTTGCTGGACAACGCCATCAAGGCGACGCCGCGCGGCGGCGTGGCGACGATGCGATGGGGCGTCGGCGATGGGGCCGAACCGCAGGCGTGGATCGCGGCTGAAGACCCGGGAGAAGGCCCGCCGCCGGTCGTGATCCGTAAAATCGGCCAGCCATTCCTGCAGGCCGACATGACCACGACGCGCGCGTGGCAGGGCGCGGGCCTCGGGCTGGCGTTCGTGGATCGGCTGGCGCGCGCGCAAGGGGGCGCGCTCAGCTTCGA